>DASVUU010000637.1:0-8628 GCA_036386935.1 Cytophagaceae bacterium
AAGCCTCTTGGAAATTTCTTCCAATCCCCATCGCCTCGCCGACAGATTTCATTTGTAGACCTAAGCTTCTGTCACATCCTTTGAACTTATCAAAATTCCAGCGAGGTATCTTTACAATTACATAATCTATAGCGGGCTCGAAATAAGCACTAGTGGTTTTTGTGATTGCATTTTTCAATTCGTCCAAATTGTAGCCAATAGATAATTTAGCCGCAATTTTTGCAATCGGATATCCAGTCGCTTTAGAAGCAAGTGCAGACGAGCGCGAAACCCGAGGGTTAATTTCGATACCAACGATATCTTCATAGTTGTCAGGATTCAGCGCGAATTGTACATTACAACCACCCGCAAATTGACCAATTCCATTCATCATTTTTATTGCAAGGTCACGCATTCTTTGGTATGCAGTGTCTGGCAATGTCATAGCCGGAGCAACCGTGATGGAATCTCCAGTATGTATACCCATTGGGTCAAAGTTCTCAATCGAGCAAATGATGATTACGTTTCCAATATTGTCACGCAATAACTCAAGCTCATATTCCTTCCAACCTTTTATACTTTGCTCGATAAGAACTTCGTGTATTGGCGAGGCATGTAAGCCATGCGTCAACGCTTTCTCAAATTCTTCAGGAGTCTCCACAAATCCTCCTCCTGTACCACCCAATGTGAATGAAGGGCGTATTACAAGTGGAAAACCGATCTGTTGTGCGATTTCTTTTCCTTCAAGGAATGAAGTTGCCGTCTCACCTTTACAAACGCCTACATTCAACTGTAACATCAGCAATCGGAATTTCTCTCTGTCTTCCGTTGTCTCGATTGCTGCGATGTCAACTCCTATAATTTTGACACCATATTTTTTCCAGATCCCTGCCTTTTCACAGTCGATGGCCAAATTCAAGGCAGTCTGCCCACCCATAGTAGGCAATACAGCATCTATTTTATGTTTTTGGAGAATTTCGATTATATACTTTTTTTCCAGAGGTTTAAGGTATATGTTATCAGCAGTAACCTTATCCGTCATTATAGTAGCAGGGTTTGAGTTAATCAATGTAACTTCAATTCCCTCTTCACGCAACGAACGAGCAGCTTGGGAGCCTGCGTAGTCAAATTCACAAGCCTGACCAATTACGATAGGCCCACTTCCAATAATGAGTACTGATTTTATACTATGATCTCTTGGCATTAAACTTTTTGTTTAGAAATTAATTCTTTAAAAAATAATTGATTTTGACTATAATATAGTTCACATCATGGGTCAAAATTGTGCAAAGTTAGGGCTTATTTAGATGGAATAAAAAAGAAGAGCCTAAAACATTTCATAAAAACTCTAAGAATGATAGGCCTATAACAATTGATGCGAGTCAAAGATCTTCAGGGCATGTCCCGTGAAAAACGGGCCGGGCTGTCTGTTCCAACTCCTCGCTCGTTCCTCGCTGTGGGGTTTCCACGTCCATCCCTCATGCAGACAGTGCTATGATTGTCCAGCCGGATTGTCAAATATCATTGAAGAACAGAACTACCCACGACAATTATTAAGAGTTACTCATCATGTATTTCTAGTTGGAGGATTTCCATTTGTCAGCTGAAGGAATTATTAAAGTATTAACCTACTTTACAGCATTAATCTCTTCCATTGTACCTTTTGCAGCTGCCAGTTCACGTCCCCACTTTGCAATTGCGTCTAAAGCCGGAACAAGCGTTTTGCCGAAATCAGTCAACGAATATTCTACCCGCAGAGGTATTTCAACAAAGACTTCCCGTTTCACCAGTCCATCTTCCTCAAGCGCTTTCAACTGCAGGCTAAGCATCTTTTCAGTAATGTCGGGAATGAGCTTTTTGATTTCGCCAAAACGCAAGGTCTTATTTTTTAAATACCAAAGAACAACCGTTTTCCACTTTCCACCAATATGGCTCATGGTGATGTCCATCGCGCAGTGAAACGTTTTGCCATCAATGTGGACGACATACTCTTTATTATCTATCACCATTTGAAAAAAACTTACTACTGTCAACATTGAAAGTTATTGCGAAGATAGAATACTGTACTTAACATTGCAACTATACTTATTACAGTATCAAAACTAAACAAGCTTATGAAAATTCAAATTTTAGGAACAGGAGTGGTAGGGCAAGTATTGGCTAGCCGATTACTACAGCTAAACCATAACGTGACAATTGGTACACGCGATCGAAGTGCTACATTGAGCAAGTCAGAGGCCCACTACATGACGGGCAAAACTTTTTCCGAGTGGCATCAAGAAAACCCCGAGGTTAAAATTGCCAATTATTCTCAATTGCCTGCCGACGCCGATGTTATCATCAATGCAACCAGTGGACAAGGTTCGTTGACAGCCCTGGAGGCAGTTGGAAGCGAGAACCTAAAAAGCAAAGTTCTTTTAGATATTTCCAATCCGCTGGACTTTTCAAAAGGAATGCCTCCAACACTTTCCGTGTGCAACACAGACTCTCTGGCCGAGCAAATCCAGCGGGCCTTTCCAGAATGTTTTGTCGTAAAAACTTTAAATACCATGAACGCCTATCTCATGGCCAATCCCGTTATGGTCCCGGGTGATCACACTGTAATGGTCAGTGGCAATGAAGTTCAAGCAAAACAAAAGGTAACGTCGCTGTTAAAGGAAATGGGATGGAAAGAAAATAATATTATTGACCTTGGAGACATCACCACTGCAAGGGGAACCGAAATGCTTTTACCTTTATGGCTAAGACTTTACGGGGCATTAGGCACAGCAGAATTTAATTTTCATATTGTTAGAAAATAAAGCTAGGTACCGAATGGTCTTTTTAGCTAATGAAAGACGCCAATTAAGCCTAACTGGAAATATTTGACTCAATAGAGAATAATCCAAATGTAGCTGTTTATTAGTAGGCTTCATTAGTCCGCTGCCACGGGGGCAAGATTTATTGCTAAAAACCGCCTTTAAAAATATTCGCATTTGTGCGAATATTTTTTTGGTATATTTGCTCTCTTAAACCTAAATCTATCTGCTATGTCGTATGACAAGATTGTAAACTGGTTGGGGAAAGATGCCGATTTTTTATTGAAGCATGAATGTAAGACTATTTCCAAAGATGCTATCAGAAGGCCTACACCTGCTTATGTTGACGACTCATTTGTAGGGTCCAACAGAAATACACAAACACTTAAGAGCTTAGCATCATTATTCAACCACGGGAGGCTAGGCGGAACAGGATATATCGGAATATTGCCTGTAGACCAGGGGATAGAACATACCGCCGGGGCATCATTTTCGCCAAACCCCATTTATTTCGACCCTGAAAACATCATAAAACTAGCTATTGAAAGTGGTTGCAATGCTGTAGCCACCACATTCGGAGCGTTGGCGCTGAACGCTAGAAAGTACGCACATAAAATCCCGTTTATTGTGAAGATAAACCACAATGAACTTCTGACATTCCCAAACAAGACGGACCAAATCATGTTTGGTTCGGTAAAAGAAGCTTGGAACCTGGGGGCGACTGCAGTGGGGGCTACGATTTACTTCGGAGCACCAGAGTCAAATAGACAATTAATAGAAGTATCAAGAGCCTTCGAAATGGCCCATGAACTGGGAATGGCAACCATCCTGTGGTGCTATACCAGAAACAACGGTTTCAAAAAAGACGGTGTCGACTATCACAACTCAACGGACATAAGCAGTCAAGCCACCCATATCGGGGTGACTATACAAGCCGATTTGATCAAGCAAAAAATGCCTGAAACCAACGGTGGCTTCAAGGCCCTGAACTTCGGCAAGTATGATGAGAAAATGTATACTGAGCTGGCAACCAATCACCCAATAGACCTTACTCGCTACATGGTGGCAAATTGCTATATGGGCAAAATTGGATTGATAAATTCAGGAGGTGAGTCAAAAGGAGCAGCGGATTTGGCAGATGCTGTGCGCACCGCAGTGGTAAATAAAAGAGCCGGCGGTCTTGGGTTGATTCTCGGCAGAAAAGCATTTCAAAGACCCTTCGACGAAGGAGTAGCCTTGCTTCAAGCGATTCAAGATGTATACCTTGCCAAGGAGATTGACCTTGCCTAATTATAAAATAGAAACATTTGCTCTTTCATTATTCAATTAATAAGGAGACTAAAAGAATTGCGAACTAAAAACAAGAAAGGATTAGTGGGATGTCATGGTTTAAGAGAACAGAGAAGGGGATAAGTACCCCAACAGAAGAAAAGAAAGAGGTGCCTGATGGGCTTTGGTACCAATGCTCAGAATGCAAAAAAATAATGCAAACACGGGAGCATGCTTCCAATGCCTATACCTGTCTAGAGTGTAATCATCACGCCAGAATAGGATCCGCAGAATATTTCGAATTGCTTTTTGATGACAATGAATTTGAAGAATTGGATGGAACGCTAAGTTCTTCCGATCCACTCAAGTTTACCGATAGCCAAGCTTACCCAGATAGGATCAAGTCCTCTCAGAAAAAATCTGGACTAAAAGACGCTGTGAGAACGGGCGTTGGTAAAATCAACGATCAACCGCTTGTGATTGCCTGTATGGACTTTCGTTTTATCGGAGGATCTATGGGTGCAGTAGTTGGAGAAAAGATAGCAAGGGCTATTGACAAGGCAAGAGAAATAAAAGCCCCATTCCTGATGATCTCCAAGTCTGGAGGAGCAAGAATGATGGAAGCTGGTTTTTCATTGATGCAAATGGCAAAAACCTCCGCACGCCTTGCATTGCTTGATCAAGATAAAATACCTTACATATCATTGATGACTGACCCAACAACGGGTGGTGTAACGGCATCTTATGCAATGCTTGGGGATTTAAATATATCAGAGCCAGGCGCCCTGATTGGTTTTGCTGGTCCCCGTGTAATAAGGGAAACGATTGGAAAGGACTTGCCTAAAGATTTTCAAAGCGCAGAGTTCCTATTGGAACATGGCTTCTTAGACTTCATTGTTGATCGAAAGGAGATGAAACAAACACTCTCAGATCTTCTACAAATGCTTTTAAGCAACGCTTCTTTTAAAAATACAAACCCCGAATAATCGGGGTTTTTTATTGAGAATCGCTCTTGGGCGCCTCTCCATCTAGTGTAGATTAATTCACCATTCTAAAAATTGCATATTATTCAGGCTAGTTGGCTTACTTTATCGAACAGTCAAACTCCGAACAAATAAAACAAGTCCATATCCTTCCTTCATCAGGATAACAATAAAAGGAGTTTAGTTAAAATTTGGTATTCCACAGTGTCACTGAATAGCTAACAAGGGGTTTCCGGGAACTGACGTATAATCCTACAAATGTTGAATGAAATTGATACTTAATTATTATAAATTACCGAAGTCTTATTATAAAACTCGTTGAACAGTGACTTATCAAATCCCTTCTCTTCCTTTAAAATTCGATCTCGAAACAAGGGTCATTATGAAGAAGACTGCTGCTGCCCGAAGTGCTTTGGCTGAGATGAAAGGGGCTGCCGCCAGTATTCCAAATGAAAGTATTCTCATAAGCACTTTATCTTTACAAGAAGCCAAGGATAGTTCGGCGATTGAAAATATTATTACAACCCACGACGAGCTGTTCCAATCTAACTTCATCTTACAAGATTTTAAATCGCTTGCTTCAAAAAAAGTGCATAATTATGCCGAGGCACTAAAGATGGGATTTCAGACTGTTAAGAAGTTAGGTATCCTTACCAATAACCACATACTTCAAATTCAAGGAACTATAGAAGAGAATAGAGCTGGTTTTAGAAAACTACCTGGGACTGGCCTAAAAAACGAGCGAACTGGTGAGATTGTCTACACTCCTCCGCAGCACAACGATGAGATTATTTCTTACATGAATAATCTAGAGCATTTCATGAACGACAATTCCTTGAGTGATTGGGACCCATTAAAAATGGCCATAATTCACCATCAGTTCGAAAGTATTCACCCCTTTTACGATGGCAATGGGAGAACTGGGAGAATAATAAATATACTTTATCTTGTTAAAGAAAATTTGTTGGACCTCCCTATTTTATATCTAAGTCGGTACATCAATCAAAACAAAGAAAATTATTATAAACTTCTTCAAAAAGTAAGAACTGATGGAGCATGGGAGGAATGGACTATTTTTATGCTAGAGGGGGTAGAGCAAACTTCTATTCAAACTATCCAAACCATTCAAGGGATTAAAAATTTGATGCTAAGTCAAAAGCAAAAGATAAGGCTAGAGCTGCCAAAAGTATATAGTCACGACTTGCTGAATAATCTATTCCGTCACCCTTACACAAAAATAGAGTTCATGATGGAGGAAATTGGTGTGAGTAGGAAGACATCTGCCAAGTATCTAGACGAATTAGAAAGGATAGGAATCGTAAGCAAACACAAAATATGGAAAGACAATTACTATCTCAACGACGAACTTTTTAATCTACTCAAAAATATCAATCAATCTAATTCTAGGCTATCATAGGTAAAAATCTCAATTTTCTACTCATGAGACAGTCGTCATAGGTAAAATTTCCGATTTTCTACTCATGAGAAGCTGCTCATAGGTAAAATTTGGAATTGCTAATCAGCAAAAATATCAATACTGAACAATTGCATGAGGATTTTTCGCCTCGATATTACTTCACTTTATACTTATCCAAGACATTGTTTTTCTTCCTGTCCCATGGCTTGACTGTTCGGCTCGACATGTCGTAAGTGATGTATAGCATGACGAGTGTAAAGATTATGGCGATGAACAGTAGCACCTTGTTTTTCTTCATTTTAAAATAATTTTAAAAATTTTCAATTTTTCTGGTTACCTCTTACCTCGTTCAGGTATAAACAAACAATAACACTAATTATTCATGACCTGTAAAAGAAGCCTCTTTCGAGAGGCTTTTTTTATGCCCTATTTTTTCGCGTAATTAGCTAAATAAATCCCAAATATAATGCGTCTCATTCACAAGCCCGTCTTGTGCAACTACTATGTTACTTACAGATGCAACGCCTCATGTAGCTTTTGCGATATCTGGGAAAAACCATCTCCCTATATTACCATAGAAAATGCTACAGAAAACCTCCGCGACTTGAAAAAATTGGGGGTGAAGGTAATAGACTTCACTGGGGGAGAGCCTCTTCTACATCAAAAAATAGATGAATTATTGAGACTTGCGAAAAGCTTTGGATTTCTCACCACCCTTACCACCAATGGGCTTCTCTACCCAAAGTCGGCGGAAAAATTGAAGGGACTGGTAGACATGTTGCATTTTTCTCTAGACTATGCAGACAAGGCGGACCATGACCTGGCCAGAGGTGTTGCCTGTTTTGATTTTGTAAAAGAGTCTATAGATGTTGCTAAAAAATTGGGGGAAAGGCCTGACATTTTATTTACTGCTTTTCCAAAAAATATAGGCCACCTTGAAAGGGTATATAGAGAAGTGTGTCAGCCAAATGACCTCGTGCTTATCATAAATCCCTCGTTTCAATACAATAGTGTAGAGGCGGAGAATCTATCAGCCTCCGACCTGGACTACCTTTCTAAATGGGGACGAAGGAAGGGTGTTTACTTGAATGACGCATTTATCCATTTAAGAAGAGAGGGAGGCAATAAAATAGAAAAACCGGTTTGTAAGGCTGCGAGCTCAACAATCGTGATCTCTCCCGAAAATAAATTGATACTTCCATGCTATCACTTAGGTTTGCAGCAATTCGAAATCAAAGGCAACCTTCATCAGCTTTATGAGTCCAACGAGGTAAAGCAGTTGGTGCAATTGGAAGGCAAGTTGCCTGCTTGCGAGGGTTGTACCATCAATTGCTACATGCAGCCTTCGTTTGCGGTGGAATTGAATAGATTTTGGTGGAAAGCTTTGCCTAGTACCTTGAAATACAATATGATGAAGGGGACGTGGAAAGCACTACTGTTTAGTAATTAATAACAGCTAGTGTTACCCAATAAGCCTAGTTTCCAAAGTGAGAATTTTGGGATGGACGAGCGCCCAAGACTTCTCCGACGACGGTTAGAAGTTATTTTCTCAGTACTTAGGGGATGCCCGCCACCTTAATCGAAAAAGTTTAAATGACGCTGGGGTGGCTTGAATGCTATAATTAATTTGGCAAATCGAATGTTGAGTTAGAGTCACAGAAGGACGGCTGCCAATTATATAATGCGTGAGGGATAGCAGTGGAAACCCCGCAGGGCACGACTTTTTTCGGGACCGAGGAGTTGGAACGGATAGCCCGACTCCCGCTTTTCCGGGAGACATGCCCAATAGATCATAATTATATTCGACCGAACTATACTTGCATAGTTGAATTCACTATTAATTAAGCCAAGAGTTTGAAAGAAGATTGGAAAGAGCTGTTGAATCAGGAAAGGCCATACATTCATTATTAAAAACTAACTTTGTAAGATGAATCTTAGAATATTTTTTGACAGCGTCAAAGATGAAGTAGTCGAAGGTGTATTTGAACCGGGCTGCTGGCTCAATCATATATTTGTATATCGTAATGACTTTCCTGACTTTAGAGAATACGATATCGCATTGATAGGTATCACTGAAGATCGGGGTTCCGTAAATAACACAGGGTTGCAAGATGGTCCAGACGAGATAAGACGTAAGCTCTACCGTCTGACTAAAGGAATCGGGCACTACAAAATTGTAGAC
>DASVUU010000638.1:0-5611 GCA_036386935.1 Cytophagaceae bacterium
GGCACAAAGCCTTGAAATATTAACGAATACGGTCCCCTTTCAAAAGGATGGTTTATGTGGAGTGCGCTTGTAACGAACATGTTTAGAGGTATTGCCTTCTGTTCCGAGGTCTTTCCCCTGACATACTCCTTTAAATATCTAGAGCTGATGATGCAAGAATCCATCGATAACGATAAGTTTAGATGTTATTTATAATATAATATGTATTTATCTACTTTTAAAGATTAAAGGAAAAACAGATTAATAGTGGTCTGGCGGGGGACAGACCAAGGAGGAGCATTCTTTAAATCCTATTAAAGTCAGGAAATAAATATTCTTTATTTATACCCATATTGTCAAGCCTATCTCTAATCTCCGGGATTAATTTTTTATAAATATTCCAGCAATAGCCAATTTTTTTGGGAGGTCCTTAGTTATTCTTGAGTCTATCCTCGTGTCACTTTTTAGATCCTTCACTGTCAAATTAAATTTTATCTCAAGTGGACAAAATGGGTGATGATTATAGTAAAAAAGCCCCTCTTGATTAATAATATTGGCATTATTACATAGTCTTAGTTCTTCGTCCTCATTTGAGATTAAATATAATCCTATGGAATTAGAAAGTTCTTTATATGAGATACAATTCATATCAAATCCATTTGCCACAAAAAAACCACGAAACATTTCATGGATGAATGTCGGCTTATATATTTTGTAGATTGAAAAAAAACTTTCAAGAGGACTACCTGAATCATAATTAACCGTTCCGTTGTGATCTGAGATCGCAAAGTATAATGCTATAAATGGGTTACGAGTAAAATCTAATAGTGGGGTTGCAATGCCATGATGTTGCATAAAACTTAAATACGCTAAAGTATTATTTTCTGTAATTCCATTTGCTTTAAAAAGCTTGTCGATAATGCCATTATTCCAACGCCGCAATTTGCTAATATTCTCCATTACAAAGCTTTCATAATCCGAGAATAATTCGTTCTGTTTAATACTGAGATATCTTTCCTCTTTAATGTAGCTTCTTTGTGAGGAACTGAATAGAAAATACTTTGCCTCTTCTAAACCCCGATATACAAATGGATTGTTATCTAACTTATATTCCCATTCCAATAACTCGAATAATTTCTCAACTGATGTGTGAATTATTTTATCCCCAGAATAAAAATATTCTGCTTTTTGGTCAAAATTGGCATAATCAATTTTAATCTTTTTCATCGTGGATCTTGATTTATCAAAAGTAAGTTTTCCTTTATTCAAAAATGTCGAAAGCTTACAACCCCCACTATCGATTCCTAACTAGGGTTTAAGTGGTGTGCGTTTGTAACTCACATACTTGTATCAATGGGTTTTGAAAGCCAAATAAACTTATTTTGTTGATAGCTAAAAAACCTTTACAGTCGTCCAAAAACAACATGGCTAAGTAGTTAATCCGAAACGTTGACGTCCTGATTGTTTGAGAGGAATAGTTGAAACCATTTATAACGAGCGTTGCAAACGCTCAGCCCCTCAATCCTCGTTACAAACGAGGACCAGTTTGGGGGGAAGCCCGAGCGCCTGAACAGCATCGTCATTGCTTGTTAAGTTCGGTATATTGTTTATTGTAATTCTGTCTGCCTTCGACTTTTTAAAGATGATTTCATACGTGCCTTTTTTAAAGTAAGCCCGTTGGCAGTCCACGTCTTTACAGGGATAACCCTTTACCTTCTCTTTGCTTTCCGCTTTTCCTAAAAGCTTCTCAACAGCAGCGAGTGTTTTTCCTGTAATTTTCTTGATATCGATAATAGTGTCAACACCTTCTTTCGGTGACTTAAGGTTTTCAGTTACCGAGCTTATTGTCGACTTGGTAAAATTTTCAGTAGTCCTGCTCTGGCAATTGGCCAATAGTATAATGGATGCAAAAAGGAAGATTGATTTTAGTCGTTTCATAAGTTTAAAGATAAAAGTATACTGTAATTTAACCTTTAAGATACGTGGACATTTAAATTATCCCGATATTCATTTTTGCAATCATCTCGATGCGTTTTTCAAGAAAATTGCATTTCTCATTAGGGTCAAAATTTGTAAAAAGATATGAAAAGTTTTTATCACCAAGAGCCTTATAAATGTATGCTTCATGAACAAAATTTAAGCAAGAAACGACATATAATAATGCTGAATAAATATCCTTAGATCTGAACCCTTCAAATTGGAAGAGATCTATCTCAGCGTAATTGCCCTTTATTCTTTTGCGATATAAAATATTCATTAATGTTGTTGGCCCAATGCTTTCACTTACTTTTCGCCATTCATCTATTTTGTAGCTTACTTTCTTTTTCCCAGATCTACTTGGAGTCTGAACATTGAACTTGGAGTCCTCTAGTTGTACCTTTCTTGTTGCAGCTAAAAATTCAGCCACCCAATGTTCGACGCATTTTTCATCATTAATATCTAGATTAAGGGTCCCAAAGCCACCCCATCTCGTTATGTTATGTTATTATAACTAAAGTCTTGTCGGGGACCATCTGTATAAAAAGATATCACATCAGGATATTTTCCCTCAGTAACCAACTTTGAAAATTGCTTTAAAACTGACGTGTGACTTAGCTGTTGATGACCAATTGCCTGAAAATACGCTAGTGTAAGGGAAAATGTACTATAATAGGCTTGTGGAAAAGCCCATTGCAATGCAAAAGAGTTAGATGAATCTTCAAAAAGCTTTTTATTAAGATGGAGAATCTTCTCTGTATTCCAACCATTAAATAGCCTTTTTCTTATTTCCTCCAAATTTGCTGTTTTAGCCCTTCTTATTCTGTGATAATAATTATTATCTAAGATATCATTCTGTAATATTTTGAAATCAATTTTTTTCCTCAATGCTTCAAATTGCCGGGTAACTTTCCAGCTCGGCAACGCAATTTCTCTTCTTCAGATTGCTTTTTCTGAATCAAACTTTCTTCAACCCCTTCTACTTTTTTTATATACATGTAATGCTTAACTATACTAAGTGTTGGGCGCTATCTTTAGTATTATCGATTGATTCGTTAATAAGAATTACAGTCTATTCCCGATAATTACTATCCTATATTTGATTTTCTTCTATCAGCCAGTCTACAAAAAATCTCACCTATTAAAATAAGTCACTCTAATATAGGAATTTATATCCCACATAAAAACATCCCATCATATTTCTCGACCTATCCAAGCAAACTAAAACCCCCATCTTTAGAAATTAAGAAAAGAATAAATATTTTTACTACTCAAAATCTAAATCAATCGTGGTAAATAAAATATTCTTCACCCCTGGTCCTTCTGAGTTGTACCCAACTCTGGCCAAACATATCAATACAGCACTAGAAGATAAAATTGGCGCCATTTCTCATAGAAGCAAGCAATTTCAAGAGATCTATGCGCATGCCGTCACTGGCCTAAAGACTTTCCTCAATATCCCTGCAGACTATGAGGTGCTTTTTTTGGCTTCCGCTACTGAGATTTGGGAAAGGATATTTCAGAATTGTGTGGAGCATACAAGTTTCCACTTGGTCAATGGTTCTTTCTCAAAACGTTTTTATGAGTTTGCGGGCGAACTTGGAAAGAATGGAATAAAAGAGGAGGCTGCTTTTGGTCTGGGCTTTTATCCAGACAAGTTGCAGATTCCTGGAGAAGCGGAGATTGTCTGCCTTACCCATAATGAGACCAGCTCTGGTGTGCAGATGCCTGTTAGCGACATCAATAAAATCAGAAGTAAAAATGAAGCGCCACTGATATTCGTAGATTCTGTCTCTTCCCTACCCTACCCTGAGTTCGACTACAGCAAGATAGATTCTACTTATTTCTCTGTTCAAAAATGCTTTGGAATGCCCGCTGGTCTTGGCGTCTGGATATTGAACCAAAGAGTAATAGAAAAAGCAAATCAATTGGCCAGGAAAGGTATCTCTTTAGGAACGTATCATACCCTTCCTTCTTTGTTGAGCAAAGGAAAAGTAAATCAGACTCCTGAGACATCTAACGTTTTGTATATTTATCTGCTAGGGAAAATTCTAGAGGACTTTAACAATAAAGGGGCTGGAACTATTCGTAAGGAAACGGAGCAAAAGGCTGCGCTTATCTATGACTATCTAAAGCAAAGTTCGAACTTTGAAGTATTTGTAAAAGAAGAATCTCATCGCTCACAAACTACTATTGTTGCCAATACTAAAATTCCTTCTCCTGATGTCAACAAGGCATTAGAGAAATTCAATGTAACGGTTGGTACGGGATATGGAAATTACAAGGAACAGCAGATACGTATTGCGAATTTTCCTGCGCATAGTGTGGGGGATGTGGAGAAGTTGATTGAGGCGTTGAAGAAGGAGATAAATTAGCCCCTGAAGGCATTTAGGTATCTTAATACTTTATTGGAAAGAGCATTTCAATAGAGCTTCGTCCTCGCCGGACTGGCCTAACTTTTTTTCTTGATAAAAAAAGTTAGCAAATCTCGGATCCCGACATCTGTCGGGGAGAATCAAGACAGATTTTAAACTCGCGTGAGCTTGAGGCTTTAAGTAGCTGTAGAGTTATTTATCATTTGCGCTGTAAGTGGTGCAACTTGCTCAAACCAAAATCTGTCGCAGCGCTTAGAGAGTTTTCAAATAGCCAGAGTAATTATGTGTAATTTTCCTTGTCTTCCAGCAGGATCCGTTTTTACCTACAAACATCATCATGAAAAATAAAGAACGATTAAAGCTTTTGTATTCTTTCAAAGGAGCCCTATTGAAAAGGCTTTTTAAAGGCTTGTTAGTGATAACCCTCATCACTGTGGGTATTTGCTTATTAAATCTACACCACAATGTCATGAATCTTAAAGTAAGCACCGCTTTGCCCGGCTACATGGGAGCGGCACTGGGTCTCCTTTTGGTATTTAGGAATAATACGGCCTATGACAAGTGGTGGGAAGCAAGAAAAGAAATAGGTGGCCTTGTCAATGTCTGTAGAAACTTTGCCATTACCATCAATGGCAACCTGCCTCCTGGAAATAGAGAGAAAATTTCTATTGCGAGATTGGTAATTTCATTTGTATACTGTTTAAAAGATCATCTTAGAGACGAGTTCCATCCTTCTAGTTTAAAGAATCTGGAAGCCGAGGAAGTGAAGATAATTTCAAGCGCAACTCACAAGCCCAATATCGTGGCGAATATGATCATGAACAAAATGGAAAAGCTGCATAAATCAGAGAGCCTTTCTGAAATGCAACATTATCTCTTGGTCACGAAGATCAACACGATGATAGACATCTTGGGACGTTGCGAAAGAATAAAGAACACCCCTATTCCCATGGCTTATGGGTTCCTCCTAAAATTTTTCATAAATGTCTACGTCCTTATTCTTCCTTTTGGGCTTTTCAACGACATAGGATGGTGGACGATACCCCTGGTAATGATGCTGTATTACATATTGATGAGCATCGTTCTTACTGCAGAAGAGATAGAAGAGCCCTTCGGAAATGACTTAAATGACCTTCCTCTAAATAAAATTTCAATAAATATTGAAAATAATATTGAAGAAATTGTAAGCCACGAATAAGGAGGAAATGAACAACTAAAGGAAAAATACTATACGCGTCCAGAATTTTGGCGCAGGTTCACGAGTTTGAAACATCAGTCAA
>DASVUU010000639.1:0-1886 GCA_036386935.1 Cytophagaceae bacterium
CAATATTTTTTCGACCTATTGCTCGCTCAAGTAGATTTTCAAATTGCTGAAACAAATTTAAATAACACCTCAAAAATTTTAGATATTGCCAACTTGAAATTTGAGATGGGCAAAATCTCTAAGAACGAAATATTACAATTGCAATTGGAGCGCCTAAAAGCTAGAAAGGCATTGGGACTGGCTAGGAAAGAAATGCAAATGTCATCCTTTAATTTGAAATCGTTTGTTGGATTGCAGGGCACTGAAACAATTGAGCTATCGATCCCTCCTTCTTTCATTAATATGAAAGTTGTTCGGGAGAAAGTAATTGCTGAAGCCTATCAGAACCGCTCTGATGCAATAGCCTTTGTACGACGGATGGAGGAGTCCAAGCGGATGACCGCGCAGGCTAAAGGAGACAACGGATTGAACGCATCGCTCACGGCAAGACTTGGGTTTTCAAAAGGCGCTGCTCAGGTAATGCAGGTATATCAAAATCCACAGGATCAGCAGCTGTTGCAATTGGCCTTCGAAATACCTATCCTGGACTGGGGACGTCAAAAAGCCCGCACAAAGACTGCGCTCGCCAACCAGCAGTTTACCGAGTATTCTGTAGAGCAAGACAAACAGAATTTTGCACAGCGCATTGTCACGGAAGTGACACTTTTTGAAATGATGGAAGATCATGTGACTTTGACTTCACAAGCGGACAGCATTGCCTCTGAAAAATACCTGATTGCAAAGGAAAGATATATGTTGGGAAATTTAAGCATCACTGACCTGAGCATAGCTTTTAGAGAAAAGGATGAAGCAAAGAGAGACTACATCAATGCTTTGAGAAGTTTTTGGGGATCCTATTATCAGATCCGTTACCTCTCTCTTTACGACTTTGAAAATGACAAAAAAATAGTTTACAATAATTAATACAAAATGATACGTCTGAAGAATATTGAAAAAGTGTATCGGACAGATACCATTGAAACCTTAGCGCTTAACAACATTAACCTACATGTCGAAAAAGGCGAATTTATTTCTATCATGGGACCGTCAGGCTGCGGAAAGAGCACTTTGCTTAACATCATGGGACTGTTAGACGAGCCATCCAAGGGAATATTAGAAGTCGCAAATCAACAAATATTCAATCATTCTGATAAGGAAATGGCAGCGTTTAGAAACAAAACAATTGGATTTATTTTCCAAAGCTATCATCTCATCAATGACCTGCAAGTCCTAGACAATGTCTCCTTGCCCCTCCTCTACCGAAAGTCGACCGAAAAAGAAAGAAACGAGCGTGCTGTAGAAGCCTTGTCAAAGGTAGGTTTGAGCCATCGAGTAAAACATTTCCCGACCCAATTATCAGGTGGACAAAAACAACGGGTTGCCATTGCTAGAGCTATTGTAGGCATGCCTAGCATAATATTAGCGGATGAACCAACAGGAAACTTGGACAGCAATATGGGAAATGAAGTCATGAATATACTTCTAGATTTGAACCAAAAAGAAGGAACAACTATCGTTATGGTGACACACGATGAAAATATGGCAAAAAGGACGCATCGCTTGGTTCGTTTATTTGACGGTTCACAAGTACAATAAAAAATATAGTCATGCTAAAGAACTATTTTAAAATCGCTATCGCTGTATTTAAAAGGCGAAAATTCTTCACTTTCATAAGCTTGTTTGGGATTACTTTTACGCTTACCATATTAATTGTGATTACTGCGCTCATGCAGCATTTGTTTGGCTCCACGTATCCTGAATTAAAAAGGGAGCGCTGTCTTTACATAGAGAAAATTAACGAAAGATCGGAAGATGGATTTAGTCAGAGAGGTAATCCTCCAAGCTTTCTATTCTTAGACACCTATGTAAGTCCAATGAAAACACCAGTAAAAAAAGCCTTTTGTTCT
>DASVUU010000640.1:0-4493 GCA_036386935.1 Cytophagaceae bacterium
ATGCAGTTTTTAGAAGAGACGACAAAGGAAAAGTGATGGAGAAAATAGGGATTACACATGAGATAACGGATAGAAAAAAATTAGAGCAAGATACAATCAATCTTAAATTAGTTCAACAGAAGGAAATCGTCATTGCAGTATTAGATGCCCAAGAAGAAGAACGGAAAAAGATTGCCGAATCTTTGCACAACGATTTGGGCCAGTTGCTGTATGCAATCAAGATAAGGATGGAAGCATTAGATTTTGATAAAAACGAAATTGATTATAAAACAAGGAAAAAGGAAATAGATAAATTTTTGGAGCAGTCTATCGATAAAACCCGCAACATTTCTTTGCTTCTTACGCCCCAGTTATTGGAGCAATTCGGACTAAATGATGCGATCGAAGCAATGGTAAACAATCTCAAGTCAGACTCGCTTTGGATCAACTATAAATTTAAAAGCACTAAAAATAGAATTGACTCAAACATAGAAATTTCCATTTTCAGAATCGTCCAGGAGCTCCTAAATAACCTGGTAAGACATTCAGAAGCAGGCATAGCAATGGTAAGTTTAGACATCTCAGAAAGTATAGCAACTCTAGTTGTGAAAGACGACGGTAAAGGGTTTGAAATGGAAGGCTCGTCTCAAAGCACCGGCATAGGCTTAAGGATGGTAGAAAACAGAGTAAAACTGTTGAATGGAAAAATGGCTATTTCATCAAAAGAAGGTACAAAAATATCAGTAAGTATACCGTTACGGTAGATATCGATAATATATCTGGGTCGAAGGGGTGGCCAAACAATTGCTTTTGTGGAAGGATTTGCGGCTGGTGGCGTATTATTGGATTGCTGTAGGATGCGTAAGACTCGTTTGAAAATCAAGCTTACAGTCTTTAATGTAGATCCATCTTTTCTATTTCGCTCCAGTCAATAATTCTTTTAAACCCATCGAGCGATAGAAACAACTCTATTGCTTCGTCATAGTCGCCCTTCTCATGATGCAAAGGATTGTAGCCTGATATAAAAGATTGATAAACTAAGTCTGAGAAAGGAGATTCTTTTTGCACAGAATTCTCCCAACCGCTTGTAGTCTTCAAATCAAAAAGCGCGGACATCCCAAAAGTATTAAACAGAAACTCCCATCCGTCCGAGTTAATATATCCAGCGGAAATCTGACAATAGCTAAAAAGATTGGTAACGGTTTGAGGGTTTATCAAATCATTCTCAAAATATATTGTACCCTTTGGCTCTGGATGCTTGCTCCACGCTAGAATCATTCTTTCTTTTTCATTAAAATCTTTCGATTGTGAAGTTAACCTTCCTCCTGCTATCATGCAACGCTTTAGATCTAATTCTAGGAAATCAATCTCAGGGCCTCTTTTCTACTCAGAGGGCTCAATTCCGTTTGATCGGCGAATACCCTTACCCATTCAGGGTTTGTTCGACTATATTCTCTAAGAACCCAGCCGATCGCTTTATTTATAAAAAATTCTTTCGATTCCACCAATCTCTCTATTGTAGAGCTCAATAATGTTAGATCGATGTTCTCTTTGTACTTCAACTGAAATAGCAAGGCCGACCTTTGTAACCAAATATTACCCGAGTGAAGCCATTTATTTACATAGTGCACTTTTTCGTCAGGGAATTTTTTAAAATACTCACCCATTAGTTTGTTCGCTATAAAGTCTACAGTGTCCCACCATGACTTATTGGTCACCATATACTCAAACATAGCAAGGTCATCTATTTCAAGTTGCTTGATGTATTTGTAAGCTAGCTCCTGACCAAAGTATTGGTAGTCTCTCTGAGGTTTTCCCCAAAGTTTTTTGATGATATCGAGTAGTTGTGATTTAAGAGGAAGGTGGTCTTTGGAAAGGAAAGGCTTTAGCAACTCCCTCCTTTCCGTTGTCTTTATGCCATAAAACTCGAATTGATTTCTTAGATAAGCCTTTTGCTCTAAAGCAATTGAGGCGTTAGAGTTCCTTTCAAATTCCGCGCCCAGGGTGGCTATGTACTCTTTCATTAGCTATAAAGTAACAGTGAAAATAGGGTAGATAAAGAACTAGATTTAAATGCAACGTCTTCGCAAGCTAGTCGACATTAAGTGCTAATCTAAATGTAATTTGAAAGCTTTTATATTGAGACCACAAAGCAATTTATTTATTTTAGTCTAAATTTTTTTGCAATTTTCAGCTGATTAATTTCTCATTAAATGAAAGTAAAATTCTTTTGCCCTCGATGGGGCTGTGAAAATTTAAGTTGGGACAACTTCCTTGTCAACGTTAAGAATGAAGGCTACGATGGTATAGAATATGGCATTGCCAATGAGACCACAAAGGATGAACTGGAAAAGACATGGGAAAAAATAGATGAACATCAGCTAGAAGTAATACCTCAGCACTATGGTACCTATGATGCTGACTTTAATAAGCATTACGACCGATATGCTGCCTGGCTAGAGTTGGTAAAACCCTTTCCAGCGGCTAAAATAGATTCTCAAACGGGCAAGGACTTTTTCTCATTCGAGCAAAATAAGCAATTGATTGACCTGGCGGTAAAACATACCGAAGATTGCGGGGTGGATGTGTACCATGAAACGCATCGCAACAAATTTCCCTTTGCAGCCCACATTACAAAAGAATATCTTGCAAGAATTCCTTACCTAAAGATTACCCTTGATGCGTCTCATTGGGTGAATGTTGCTGAATCATTTTTAGAAGACCAGAGTGAAGCAATGGACCTTGCAATACAAAGAACAGAACATATCCATGCCCGTGTGGGCTATCCCGAAGGGCCTCAAGTCCCAGATCCACGGGCGCCTGAATGGAAGGATGCTTTAAATGCTCACATCAAATGGTGGGATAGAATTGTTAACAGAAAAAAAATAGAAGATCCCGACTCCGTTATTACCATTACCCCTGAGTTTGGCCCCTACCCTTATATGGTGCATCTCCCCTATGTTGAATCCCCCATAGCAAGTCAGTGGGAGATCAATAAGTTTATGAAAGATATTTTGAAAGAGCGGTACAATTCATTGAGCATCCTGCCTAATTAGCTGCTTCAAACTGCAGCTAACTGTTAATGTCTATTCTTCAACTTGAATTGATAGGGAGTCATTTTGGCGATTTTTTTAAATTGCTCGTTGAAATGAGTAAGGTTGTTGAAACCACTTTCAAAACAAACGGTACTCACACTTGTATCCTCTGTCATCAGTCTCTTGCAGGCGTATCCTATACGTATTTCATTTACAAAATGAGAAAAATTTTTCTTTGTCCGGTTCTTGAAATACCTTGAAAATCCTGAATAGCTCATATTGGAAATCTCAGCGACATCCTCTATCTGTATGTTCTCCGTAAAATTCAACATCACATAATTAAAAATCTTATTTAGCCTATCACTGTCTCTAGGATTTTGCCCAGCCACATCTGGATTTGAGAGGAGGTAATAATCTTTTGATTCAGCCAGGGCAGACAGTAGACTCAACAGTGCAATTAGTCTATTCATCCCTTCAAGTTCCAATATGTTATGCATTTCCTGTACCAGCCTATCGCGTGTAGGGCCCTGAATGTGCAAACCCATTCTTGATTTCTCAAATAGTTGTCTGATCTTCTGCATTTCGGGACTATGGTTGAATTCCTTGCCTAAAAATTCTTCCTTAAAATGAATCACAAGAGAACCACCCCGCTCCTGAGCGTCATCTTTCCTAAAGAGGTGTGGGAGGTTTGGTCCCAAAAAAGTAAGGTTGCCTTCCTCATAGTCGGATATGTGATTGCCTATAAACCTTTTGCCTTTTCCATGTATAATCAAAGTCAATTCGTATTCAATATGGCAATGCCAGGGGGTCTCAAAATATGGACTTATAAACTTATCTGCCACAAAGGAAGAATGCTCCGACAAGGGCAACTTTTGAATCTGAGGTCGCATAGTCAAAGATATAAATAAATTTACCCGGTTTGTATCGAATATTTATATTTTGGTCAAAAAACTTTATTTTTTTGACTAGATACTTAGAGCATATGGTATGAATTGTCCGAATATTTGAGAAACCAAATCATAAACTTATGGCCTTTCAAGTCTTAACATCTGCTCAAAGAGATCAATTTTATAATGACGGTTATTTAATTGTACCTGAATTTACAAGTAACGAGGAGGTAGATCTACTATATAGCATTGCCATCAATGACGACAATGTTCAAAGCAATGCGTTTGATTTAAATGACCAGTCCGGGAAACGCACAAAACTGACTTTATGGTTCACCCCCGGGGATGATACTTTTGGACTGCTTACTCGAAGTGAGAGAATGGTAAATTCTGTACAAACATTGTTGGGACAAGGTGAAGTATGTCATTTCCATTCTAAACTTATGCAAAAAGAGCCTAAGGTTGGGGGCGCTTGGGAGTGGCACCAAGACTATGGCTACTGGTATAAAAATGGATTTTTGTATCCAGACGCATTGATAAGCGTAATGGTAGCCCTCACGGAAGCGACAAAGGAGAATGGATGTTTACAGGT
>DASVUU010000641.1:0-5044 GCA_036386935.1 Cytophagaceae bacterium
ATCCTCCATCCTCACCTGCTATCGCACTATTTAAGGATGGCGAACTGGTTCATTTCGTAGAAAGGCACCATATCGAAGGCCGCTCCGCTGAAATGATAGCTCAACATTTACAATTGACATTTGAGGAGTTTTGTAATTAATAGTCTAATTTAGGGAAAACCAAGTTTTCCCTTTTTTTTATCAACAGCTAGCGAGTTGATTCTACTAAATTTTTGACTGAATTCATATTTCACATTTTGTAAATGAATGATAAAGGTAGAATAGAAGAAATAAACAATCTCATTATAGAACTAGCCTCTGGAAACTTCGATATAGAGGGTATTACTAGTGATCAAAAAGATGAATACGATGCCATAGTTACAGGCATAAATATGCTTGGGGAGGAGTTGCGGGCCTCAACTGTTTCCCGAGATTATCTTAAAAGTATTTTTTTAGGTGTCGTAGATATGCTTATCGTACTCGATAAAGACAATAACATTATCGAGGTCAATAGAACAGTAACTCAGCTGTTGGGATTTGAAGAATCTGAGCTGATTGGAAAATCAATAGAATCACTCCTGGCAGCGAAAACCTCCTCATTAAAAATTGTCTATAAGAAACTAGAGAAAAAGGGAGTTTGCTACAATATAGAAAAATATTTTAGGGGCAAAAACAATAATATAATCCCAGTATCCTGCTCTGCATCCTTGCTTTACGACAATTTCGAAAATGTAAAAGGGACACTTTATATAGCCAAGGACATCTCCAAGATCAAGAAAACTGAAGAAGATTTAAAATTAAAAAATCAAGAGCTAGATACTTTCATATATCGTGCAGCTCATGACTTGAAAGGACCTGTTGCCTCGATACTGGGGATCACTAACATTGCACCTTTAGATGTCACCGACCCTATAGCATTGCAATATTTTTTGATGGTCCAACAATGCAGCGAGAAACTTGATAAAGTACTCAAACATTTAAGGGAAGTCGCTGCAATAGACAAAGCGTCTAAAGAAAGAAAAAAGCTAGACCTAGTCCACAAGGTGGATACTGTTTTGGCAGAGTTAAAAAATCTTCCTGGTTTTGACAAGATAAACATCATAAAAGATCTCCAGCAACCTGAAGCTTTTTATGGAAATGCAAAGATGATGAGAATGATCATTTACCATTTATTAGATAATAGCATCAAATTTAAAAGAGACGGCGAAAACCCCTTTATTAGAATTAAGCTCAAAGAGATTAATAACGTTTTACATATCCAAGTAGAGGATAACGGTATTGGAATAAAGAAGAAGCTTCATCATAAGATTTACGACATGTTCTTCAGGGCTAACACCTCTTCCGAGGGTTCGGGGCTTGGTTTATATATGGTAAAGACCTTTGTAAAATCTATGAGAGGCGAGATAACAATGAAAAGCGTAGAAAAAAAAGGAACCAGTTTTTCAATAATGATTCCTAATATGAAGGAGGCTTAAAGTTTAGTTAATGATCAGGAGGCCTTCGAAATTTTGGATGATTCAATATCCTCTCTCTGATTAATTTTATCCTGAATCCAAGAAATATAATGACCTCTATACTTATCTTTCATTTTCCACCAATCACTTTTGCCCAAAGCACCTCGGCAAGTGACCGCTCCACATAGACAGTTTTCAATTCTTGAACTTTCAAATTCGTTTATGATAAAGGTAGCATAATCAATGGTAACCTGCTCTCCAGCTTTTATCTTTCGTCGAGCAGCAACGTCTCCATCATTTATCATCCAGCTATTTGGATCACAACAGTGATTTATGAAATAATCGATCTGGGAACTGACATCTTCATTTTCGAACGGGCCTACATATGTATGTTCTAATAACTCAGTAGAATATTTTTCAAAAATAGTCTTGTAAGGTTCTTTCAGGTTATTGACTTCTTCTCTTTTCAACCTGACACAATTGTCATTCCAGTTACTAAATACTATTTCTCCCTCAGCAATATCTTCACTCGCAAAAACACCATAGAAATCTTCTGCGATTTCTTTCTTCACTAATTTCTTGTTATACATAAAATTTATTTTTCCGGGAAAGCTGTTGTAGATGAGGTGAACGGGAACATCAAGGATGTTGTTTTTGGGTGTTTCCTTCATTTAAAGATAATGCCTGATCAAATTGTGAGAATTCATTTCGTTAATAAGAAATAAATTAAAAAATTAAATTTGATTAATACAAATTGTACAAGCCTTATTTTACCCTATTTTATAAAATAATTATCTGCCTGATAATGAAAATTTTAATCAACAAAAAAAAATAATTAAGTAATAATTTGATAATGTAATATTTAACTCAAATTTTCCAATTTTAAATACTATTTGTAAGCTCAACCGTGTCAAAACGCAAACTGATTCTTAAATTCAATAAGCTCTTCCTTAAAATCAGTCTGTTCTATCTTTACGTAATTCAACAACCTTGACTCTGGGTTAACTTTTAATTCTCTTAGTTCTAAATGCTGGTTAATAAAAAGAAATTCCAATTCAGGATAAATTTCCTTCAACACGTCAACAATATCAAGTATTTCAAGATTCTTATCACTTAGATTATAAATATCAGAAGGAACATTTATATTACGCAGTTCTGATAGTACTTTGGTAGCCTTGGTAACATTTATAAATGATCTTGATTGGCGGCCTGTTCCATGAATAGAAATCCTACTGTTGAAGTTGGCGTCAAACATAAATTTATTAATGACCGAATCAAACCTCAAGCAAGGGGAAAACCCGTAAACATTTCCGCACCTTACAATTAAAGTCTCAAGCTTTTTATTCAATCTAGCAACATGGTCCTCACCCCGCATTTTTGAAATACTATAGAACGTTCGTGGATTTGGGCTTGCACCTTCCTCAATCAATTTCTTTGAGGAGCCATAGACAGACGTACTGCTCAAATATATAAATTTTGAGACAGAGCTTGATTCTTCAACGGCATAAACGAGCTCAGCAGTTCCCCAATTATTTACCTGTTCAAAAAAGTGCGAATCAACTGTAGAAAAAGGTGTAGAAACTCTAGCAGCAAGATGGTATACTACATTAATTCCATGAAGTACTTTCCTCGTCTTACGTGAATCTAAAATATCACCAAACTCAAATTTTACTTTATCATTGGTGAATTTGTTTCTCAGGCTTGTGAAGAGGTGATAATTTTCTCTTGTTAAATTATCATATACAATAATTTTCGATACATCCTCATTTTTAGAAAGTTGAAAAACTAACTCTGCCCCTAAATAACCTGCTCCCCCCGTTACTAAAATATTCATGTTACAATGTAATTTTTATATCTCTTATTTAATATAGATTTCCCCTTTAAGATAAAGTACAGCTTTACCACTGAGCAAAATCCTATTATTTACCAGTTCACAGATAACATCACCACCCCTTTCCGACACCTGTCGCGCATGGAGCTTAGTTTTACCTAATCTACTTGACCAACAAGGAGCCAAGGAACAATGCGCAGATCCAGTGACAGGATCTTCATCTATACCCATATTGGGAGCGAAGACTCTGGAGACGAAGTCTACTTGCTCACCGATTGCCGTCAAAAATATCCCCCAATAATTGATTTTCCTTATCTCGGCAAAATCCGGCTTATATAACTTTACCGTGGCTTCGTTAGCAGTGACACAAATAAGGCTCCCGTCTTCACTTTCTATAACCTCCTCCAACCCAATTTTCAAGATATCTTCAAACTGTGTCTTCTCCAAAGCAGCCTGTGCAGAAATAGCTGGGAAATCCATGGTAAGAAAATCCGAAGATTTTGTTACAGTCAGATTGCCACTCGCAGTACTAAAAATAATTTTATCTTCACTGAACCCCAATTCCTCAAACAAAACATGGGCACTTGCCAAAGTGGCATGTCCACATAACTTTATTTCAGTAAAAGGGGTGAACCAACGCAGGTCAAATCCAACTTGATTTTTAACTAAGAAGGCAGTTTCGCTTAAGTTATTCTCCTTTGCTATATTCTGAAGTACTTCTCCATCCAACCATTCGTCAAGTACACATACAGCAGCGGGGTTACCTTTGAATGGCAAATCTGTAAATGCATCAACCTGAAAAATTGGAATCTTCATTACTTAGAAATAAGATCTGTATTTAGTCCACACTCTGTCTTTTTCAATCCGAACCACCTACCCTCCCTTGCATTCCATTCCAGATCAAATTTACGTGTGCAGGGTTCACAGCCAATGCTAAAATATCCTTTTGCTTCTAGTGGGTGACGGGGAAGGTTATGTTCTTTGATGTACATCTCCACCATCTTTGTGTTCCAATCTAACATTGGATGGAATCTAATTACATCGTGAGGCGCTTTCTCTTCTTCTTTAAACGACTTCCTAACGCTGCTCTGGTCAGCCCTCACTCCATTTATCCAAACATCGTTCTCAGCCAGGATAGGTTCCAGTGGCTGAACCTTATTCAAGTAACAGCAAAAGTCTGGGTCAGAAGTAAACAATAGCCTACCATTTGCATCTTTTTGCATATGCCTAGGGGTAGAGGAATATACATCCTTTAGATTCAACCCAAACTTTTCAGCAATTTCATCTCTGAATGCGATAGTTTCTGGAAAGTGGTAACCCGTGTTGATAAAGTATACCGGAATTGTATTATCTATTTTACTTATAATATGTAATAAAACTATACTATGAGTTTGAAATGACGAGGTTGTAAAAATCTTTAGATATCGACTTTTATATTCCTCTAGTTTATATTTTATAGAATCAAAGTTCAAGGGTCACCTCCAAATTTTATTTTGTAAAATTAACAAATAATCGATTTTAAAAGAATTTTATTAATGTAAAATCAGATTATTCAAAAAATTATTCTTTCAAATACCTTGCCGGACATTTTCTGATAAGAAATATTAATTCATAATTTTTATTAAGTTTGCAACCTACAATTAATGCCAACTATAATTTATGGAAAAAAACTACGAAGAAATTTTGCAGAGTTCCGCATTTAAAAATCTTGTATCAAAAAGGTGGCGAATATCCTTATTGCTTACCGTTATCATGCTGTTAAGCTATTTTGGATATTTAT
>DASVUU010000642.1:0-1991 GCA_036386935.1 Cytophagaceae bacterium
CATTCAAAGAGAAGGCATTGTTGGGTTGGTCGCCTGCACGGTATGTGATCGGTGTTCCTTCAGAGAGGGAAAGTTGCGCCGCGGCTTTGGAAGATAGCGTCCCTTGTATCCCGAACACATTGGTAAGTGGCGGTAATAAGCTATTAGAAATGCTGTAGTGCTTCAAAAGTATTTCGGCAACTCCATTCTCTTTGTAATCCCACAGAATTCCTTCTGACAATCCCGTCGACGTCGTATTTATATTTCCCGTCAATTTCATCGCAATAAAATCGCCAGGTAACATTACCTTATGTATTTTAGAATAAACCTCGGGTTCATTTTCCATCACCCATTTGAGTTTTGAGGCAGTGAAATTGCCTGGTGAGTTTAAAAAATGCTCGAAACATTTTGTATGACCAATCGAATCGAAGGCCTTATTACCAATGGTAACTGCACGGCTGTCGCACCATATTATTGAAGGACGAACCACGTCCATATTTTTGTCGACAGCAACTAAACCGTGCATTTGATAGGAAATACCTATGGCCTTTATGTCCGCACTATTAATTGAATTTTTTGATAAAATTTCCTTAGTTGCTATAATTAAATTATCCCACCAGATCCCAGGGTGCTGTTCGGCCCAACCAGGTTTCGCGGCAAGGATTTCCATCTCCTTCTTCGGAGAAAAAGCCGTTGCAATGGCTTTCCCAGTGGAGCCATCTAGTAATGAGGCCTTCACTGAAGAACTACCAATATCGTAACCAAGTAAATACATGAATGAATCGCTAATTATGAAAGGTAATATTAACTTTTCTGGAGGAGATGTACAAAAAATTGTGGTAAAAGCACAAAATGTACGAAACCGAAAAAATATTATCATCGACCCACTTTGATTTAAATATAAGGGGTCTGTATGGAAATTTATACTTCTTATTTCATATCTTCATTCACTTTAAAATACAATGAAAAAATTCCTATTAGTGATATTTAGTCTCACGTTACTTAGTAATATGAATCTGGCTGCCAATAATTATGATGCCTACCGAGCATTTTCCGCTCCTGTCATTGATGGTATTGCCAATGAGGCAAGCTGGGAAGCCGCAACCTGGGCACCTATTGATCAACTTTGGACGGGGAGGCAACCAAGTTCAACTAACTGCACAGCTAGGTTTAAGTCTTGTTGGAGTGGTTCTAAAATCTATATCCTGATGGAGGTTGTAGACGACGTCCTGGTAAATTGGAACCCTAAAGACCCTTTGAAAAACTATCCAAGCAATGATTGTCCAGAAATTTTTTTAGATGAAGATGGTTCCGGAGGTGAGCATGCACGTTCTTTCAATGCTTTTGCTTATCATATCTCTACGCTCTACGATGTGGTAGATATGGATATTGACGGAGATCCTAAACTCTTTAACAATCACATTGAAGTAAAGCGAAGCAGCACAGGCAGTACCTATCTTTGGGAAATGGCAGTTACGGTCTATACTGATAAGTATGTGTACGAACAGTCCGACAATGAGATAGCAAACTTATTTGTAGGTAAAGTATTAGGCTTTAGCGCTGCATATAATGACTCGGATCTTAGGTTTGAAACGAGGGAGGCAATGTTAGGTTCAGCAAAGATCGAACCGTGGACCTGCAGTGGACTTGGTTATGCAGATGCAGGCACGAATTGCAGCTGGCAAACAGCCTCTGTTTTTGGGAAAATGACATTAAGAGATCTACCGTTAGAGTTAGAGCAGCATAGGGACGAGAAGTCACCTTCTATAACTTTGGCAAAAGTGAGCGATGGCTTTCGGTTGCAGGGAGTGAAAGGCAATAATAATGTTCACATCAAGGTCTATAATTCCATTGGCACTTTTTTGAAGGGAGAAAGCATGCTGCCTGATCAACTTATTGAATTTCCTCCCCACGAGATCAACAGGATTTTTTTTATTGTAATAGAAGAGGTGGGAGCAGTCACAAAACATAAAGTAGAATGGTAAAAAAAGTCCTACTTTGTCTTGACGACA
>DASVUU010000643.1:0-1607 GCA_036386935.1 Cytophagaceae bacterium
ATCTACAAGCCTTTTATCGGACTTCCATAAAGGCCTAAGTTATTGGCGGGTCCTTTTTGTTCGTCTGAGTAATAGTAGAGAATAGAATTGTGAGGCAGTAGTTTGACGTCAATTTCTTTTTTCAATCCCTCAAACGTACTCTTCCCTGGCTGCCATTGGTACATATATTTTTGCTTATTGCTTACAAGCTGACTCATAAGAAAAGTTTTACTCACTAAGCTATCACTGTCGTTGGTAAATAAAATTGCGCCGTTATTACCGTCGTGTTCCCGTACTAGTACTTTTATAGAATTAGATCTATCCCAATAGGGAGTCGATACCGCTGAATGAATTTTCCCTGGCTGAATGAATCTCCATAGCTTTTGATTTTCAGATGACATATTATGAAATCTGTCCGACGTGTTAATTACGCCTCCTAAGATGCCGTCAAACAAAGCGAGTGTGGTACATTCCTCATTGGTAAGCTCAGTTTTAAAAGAGTTTAGATACAATACATCTGGGTCAGTTTGCCAAAGTATATTATTAGTATATTGTGCTAACAAGGATTCTTGGATCATATTGCCATGACTTGAGGAAGCCCATTTATGTCCTACATCGTTAGATGTTCTAATTCCGTCAACGTAACCAACTGCTGATGGGAAAGGCATGATACAACCAAGCCAGAAGCTTTCTTCTCCAATTTCCTGCTTGATCATCCTAAGTACATCGTCCAGGTGCTGGGCCGAAGTCTTACCTGGAGCGTGCCTTTTATATTTGAGAGAATTGCGCAAACCCCAATCCATGAAATCAGTTTTATAGTAAGTAAAGCCTAAAGTCCTCAACCTTCTAAAAACAGTCCTTAAGTACTGAAAGGCATCGGGGTGACTTGTATCCAATATGTATGTATTTCCATCCTTACTCTCCCACTCCACAACCATTGTACCGTCGAGGTGTTTAAGTATCCAATCCGGATGATTTTTGAAAAGCTCAGATTTTTCATTTACCATGAATGGGCCTACCCATATACCAGCTCTGTAACCTAAACTTTTTACCTTTTTAACTACGTTTCGCATTCCTGATGGGAATTTGGTTGAATCAAAGTGCAACCAGTCACCGTAATTAGTAAAATAACCGTCATCAATTTGTATAGTTTGAATAGGTATTGCAGGCGTCAATTTTTTTAGTCCTGAAAGAACATCATTTAGAATTTGTTCATTAAATTTCTTGTCAGTCTCATACCACGAACACCAGTGGTAAGCAGGTGGCTGGTTGAGTGTAACCTTGTTTGCTATTGCTAGATCTTTGGCGAATTGCTGAAAAACCTTATATGGTTGGTCTCCCGAATAAAAGAAAAGGTCAGGTAAATTTAGATCGCCACCATTCGTTGCACACCTTTCTGTGGAAAAACCGATGTCCATGAGATCTAGATTAGAAGCTTCCCATCTGTCGGTAAGGCCAAAGCGTGTTTGCTTGTTATAATATGTAGACCTTTGTAGATAATTTTTGTGATCATAACAGCCAACTGCTATGGTCGTATTTCTAGGAGATAAAATGCCACTTGCCAAGTAACTATCATAAGACCAAACATGCTCATGAAGACCATTTAAGTCTACCCTTTTATTTGTACG
>DASVUU010000644.1:0-4500 GCA_036386935.1 Cytophagaceae bacterium
AGACAATTAAAGATCAGTAAACAAATTACCAACAGAGAAAGTGAGTCCCTGGACAAATATTTACAAGAAATAGGAAAAGTTGGTCTGATAACCTCGGATGAAGAAGTAATACTTGCACAAAGAATAAGACAGGGCGATCAACTTGCTCTTGAAAAACTGACTAAAGCTAATCTTAGATTTGTGGTATCTGTGGCAAAGCAGTATCAAAACAGTGGTCTTACACTTGGGGATTTAATTAATGAAGGTAATTTAGGATTAATCAAAGCGGCTCAAAAGTTTGACGAAACGAGAGGTTTCAAATTTATATCCTATGCAGTATGGTGGATCCGTCAATCTATCATGCAAGCGCTTGCTGAGCAATCACGTATTGTAAGGCTACCTTTAAATAGGGTAGGTACAATTAATAAAATTTCAAAAGCATTTTCTGACTTAGAGCAAAAATTCCAAAGAGAGCCCTCTTCCGAAGAACTTGCTGAAGTTTTAGAAATTACATCTGCAGAGGTAGCAGATACTATGAAAATCTCTAGCAGACATATCTCTATGGATGCACCATTTGTATCTGGCGAAGAAAATGGTTTGTTAGATGTATTGACTAATGACAATGAAGAAAAACCAGATTCTGGTTTGATGGATGATTCATTAAGAAGAGAGATTCAAAGAGCATTGTCTACCTTGACGCAAAGAGAATCGGACGTAATCTCCTTCTATTTTGGTCTGAATGGAAAGAATTCAATGACTTTAGAAGAAATAGGAGAACAGTATAATTTGACTAGAGAAAGAGTTCGTCAGATAAAAGAAAAGGCAACCCGTAGACTTAGACATACTTCAAGAAGCAGCTCTTTGAAGCCGTATCTAGGATAGTAGGATATATAAAATCATAATTTAAAAAAGCCAAATGAGGAATTCCTTATTTGGCTTTTTTTTATCCATCAGAGCTCTTCTAGTTCAAAGCAACCCTGTCCTTAAACATTTCGCTCGTGCTGCAGGCTATTTAATACCTCTATCTTACTTCTATCTAAAAACGATTTTTCTAAGATTTCTAGAAGATTCAATTCCTGCAAATCTTCTGGTGTCTCAATCCCAGATAGGTAGGGAAGGAGCCATTCAGAATTTGTTATGAGCAAAGAAGTCGTGCTTACATCAGGCCAACCATCTGAAGGATCTGCCTTGCGCAGGGTCAGAATGTTGTTTTGCCATTGTTTTACCTCCTTGGTAAAGGGTAATAAAAACTCTCCTTCTCTTTGTATGGCCTCGGAAATGGCCTTGGGTAGATGTTTTTCATCAGGCGCTGGGAGCGGTGTCGACTTCAAAACAATACTTCCAATCCTTAAGTCTTTTGAGGCCGTAAGTTCGCCATCCTCAGTGTCCCACCTAATCACCTCCTGCTCTTTGACCAATGGTTTCAAGTCTTTCGGATTCAAGGGCGAGGCAAGGAATATCTTCCCATTACCATCCCTTGCATCAAGATTGGCGACTGCCAGCCAAGGTTCTTTGGCAAGGTCATCTTTGTGTGACGCAGAGGCATGTGTGCCATTGGCCAATTGAAAGCGTGCGTTGGTGCCGGGACGAGCGAAAGCAATTCGCTCAGGGTAGCAGTGAGCCAAGAGAATTCCTGTTTCATAGGGATCTACAGGAGTATTGTCAGGTTCGATTTCAAAAAGCTTTCTATATGTTCCAGCAATCTTTTCGATTCGGCCTAACGGTTTCGCTTGACCATGTTCTTTGCGGTACCTTCTAAGGGCTTTTATTCGCTCATTTATATCAATTCCTGCTTCTCTGGGTAGTGGATCTTTCTCCTCTAAGATCGAAGCAATGTCGGTTGCTAAGTGTAGGTGATTACCCTCTACAGCCATGAGCAACATATGCGCTATTCTGGGATGACAAGGTAGGGCATGCATCTTCTTCCCATGCTCGGTGATACGCCCGTTCTTTAATCCATTCAACTGATTCAATGTATCAATTGCTTGTTTCAGGTTTGCTTTTGGAGGAGGTGTAATCCAGGTAAGATTTACTATATCGAAAATTCCCCATTGGGCCATGTCTAGAACCAAAGAGGAAAGGTCAGCTTCAATTATTTCGGGAATTCGGTGATCTTGTAAATGCTGGTGACTTTCCTTTGTCCACATCCTAAAACATGTTCCCGCGCTAAGTCTGCCAGCACGGCCGGCTCGCTGGTCGGCAGAGTCTTTTGAGATCCTAACGGTTTGAAGTCTTGATAACCCAGACGCAGGATCAAATCTGGAAATTTTTCCATATCCGGTATCAACTACTACTTTTATCCCTTCAATTGTAAGGCTTGTTTCTGCAATGGAAGTGGCTAATACTACTTTCCGTTTCCCTTGCTTATTTGGCATAATTGCGCTGTATTGCTTGCTCGGAGGAAGTTGTCCATATAAAGGATGTATCAGGAAATTTCTAAGTCTCTTTTTTAAAATCTCTTCACATTTTCTTATATCTGCTTCACCTGGCAGAAAAACCAATACGTCGCCTTCATACTTCATTGTGGCATCCACAACCGTTTGACAGGTCATCTCAGGTAACATCATCTCATCCACATCACCCGTGTACTTTACCTCTACCGGGTATTGTCTCCCTTGGCTGACTGCTACTGGAGCATTTAGAAGCTTGGTCAGCTGAGGCATATTTAACGTAGCCGACATTACCATTATCCTAAGATCGGGCCTGTGCGTGCGCTGTGCTTCCCTGCAAAGTGCCAAGGCGACATCGGCAAATATGCTTCGTTCGTGAAATTCGTCAAATACAACCATTCCAACATCTTTTAAAGTATTGTCACTTTGCAACATCCTCGTAAGAATGCCTTCGGTCAAAACTTCAATGGCGGTCTTTTCACTTGTGCGATTTTCAAATCGTATTCTATAACCAACTGTCTCCGCGACCTGCTCCCCGAGCAACTCAGCCATCCGAATTGCTATTGTTCTAGCTGCCAACCTCCTTGGTTCAAGCATCAAAATTTTCTTACCTTTCAACCAATTCTCTTCAAGTAAGGCCAGAGGCAATAAGGTGCTTTTTCCCGCTCCAGGAGGGGCATTGACAATCAATGTATTGTTATTTGCTAGCTTATTTTTTACTTCATCAATTATTTCAGTGATGGGAAGGTCAATATCGTGGGGATTAAATTTCAAAAGATTAGGGGATAGGTATTAACTGCAAAAATAGATAAAAATTTATAGATCGATTTGATGGTTATTTAAACATTTTCATCAATTTAAACTTGAACATTTGTAGGTCACAGATGTGTTGACTTATAAAAGTCTTTGAATATGAAAAGTAAGGTATCAGGGTTGGCAATTTTCTGCCTCTTTTTTAGCACATTGTTTTCGAGTGCAATTAGTAATTCGACATCTCTATCTCAGCAAAACAAATATTCCGAAAGGGAAAAAATAGAGTTGTTATTGCAATCAATTAAAAGTTTGAAAGATGTAAAGTTTGAGCGCAATGGCTCAGTCCATGAGGCTGATGCGGCTGTAAAGTTGCTGAAGTCAAAGCTTAATAAAGTAGGAATTGATAATGTAACCGCCCAGGAGTTTATTGAAAAGATTGCCTCGAAGTCATCCACGTCAGGACAACCTTATTACATCATCTACCCGAACGGTAGTAAAATTACCGCCGGTGAATTTTTAAAGAAAAAGCTTCAAGAAATTGAATCTCGGAACTAGCCAACGGCCTTTCGTTCTATTTCTTTTAAACTATCCATTTTCTTGTTTTTCAGGAAGCCTGTGACAGTTTCAAAATGTTCTTTGATACGTTTGTTGCCAAATTCAAAGACCTTATTGGCCAAACCATCTAGAAAATCTCTATCGTGAGAGACAAGGATTAAGGTACCGTCAAACGCCTTCAATGCTTCTTTTAAGATGTCCTTCGTCTTAATGTCAAGATGGTTGGTTGGTTCATCTAGAATCAACAGATTCACAGGTTGGAGCAATAGCTTTACCATAGCTAGACGTGTTTTTTCTCCTCCCGAAAGGACCTTCACTTTCTTATCAATGGTATCGCCACTAAACATAAAAGCACCAAGTAGGTCTTTGATCTTCGTACGCATGTCGCCTACCGCAATTTCATCGATTGTTTGAAAGACCGTTATGCTTTCGTCAAGCAGAGAGGCTTGGTTTTGGGCAAAATAACCAATCATGCAATTGTGACCTAGCTGTAGCTTGCCTTCAAAATCTATTTCACTCATGATCGCTTTGACAAAGGTCGATTTGCCCTCTCCATTCTTACCAACAAATGCGACCTTTTCCCCCCGTTCTATAGTCACTGAAGCATCATTGAAGACTACATGATCGCCGTATTTTTTTGAAAGTGATTCAGCAATAACAGGGTAGTTTCCTGAGCGAGGTGCTGGCGGGAATTTAATATTTAATGCAGATGTATCGACTTCGTCCACTTCGATAGGCTCTATCTTTTCCAGCATTTTTACCCGAGACTGCACCTGTAAAGTTTTGGAATAGGTTCCTTTAAACCGGTCAATAAAACCTTGAA
>DASVUU010000645.1:0-4676 GCA_036386935.1 Cytophagaceae bacterium
GGGCCAAAGTAGTTTCAATTAAAAATTGAATTTCTCAATTTTTCATACTCTGACCACTTGTGAGTCCAATCGGGCCTTCTATACACATCAACTCCAATTGATATAGTAAATTTTCGAGTTGTATTGCTCGTAATATTGCCACAATCAAACTTGTTGAAAGCGATCAGATACCAGCGTAAATTTTCTATTTGATTTTTTGACAAAATGATTTCAGTCTTTGGTAAAGCCGTCACTGTTGAATCACATGGCGATTTTGACTGTAACTTTGGACGTTTGAAAGCTTTCAAAGTTCCCTGCTTTTTAACTATCTCTATGACTTCCATACTCCCGCCAAATTCACCGCACTCTTCAAAACTTGCTGTGATCATTAAAGTGTCAGTGTTCTTTAATTTCTTTATTTTGAATGGATGCTTTTGTTTACAATCATCTAATCTACTAGGAAACTCGCTCAATAAAGCTTTATTTCTTTGTGCGAAAGAATGATTTGATAAGATTATCAGAAATAAAAATATTTAAGTTTTTCATTTAATAAATTGCCACTCTTTATTTTTGTAATTTCCTTTAAAACAGACATTGCAAGCTAACTCTCCCAACATCTCGCTTTTGCAACTTTCCTCCATTCACCCTTAATTTTTTGAAACAAAAAGGTGCATCCATAAGCACACAAATTGCCACACACATAGGACATTGAAATAATTGCATATTCATTAGTGTTATCGAAAATAGGCCTGCTGAAATAATAGACCTGTCTTTCCTGTGCAGTTCTTCCATAAAACTCTTCTCTCTGTATTTTTAATTGCTTGGCACTTTCTCTTCTATTCCTTCTCTTAGACCATTTCGGGTTTATTTTAACTCCGAAGACGCCGGAGAGTAAATGATGAGTAGAATCTGATGAAATGCACCTTGCACTATTTATCAATGTACAATCCCATTTTTGCGCCAAAGTATCAGAAAATGCTTTGTCTATTAGATGTTGCAGCGTACTATCTGGAATATACTGGCTAAGCTCCTTGTGGAGCCTAGCTATTCCATTTCGGTCAAGGGGAATGGCTGAAGACTCTTCAAATAACAAATAATTATTAAATGAACTGTCAACAAAAGTTTTATGAATAGCATTAATAAAGTCCTCTTTTGTTTCTTTCGTTTGGGCTATACAACTAAAGGTTAGTAGAAATGTACAAAGATAGGTAAAGAAGGTCATGTATTTCTTTTAATAGTTTCTATTAATAATAAGGCTTCATCGTAAGATTCTCGATTAAATAACTTCCCTTGTCGTGCGCCTATTAGGCAATATAAACCCAGACGTTCGCTAATCCAAGCTTAGGTTAATCACATAACTGAAGTAGATATATCATTTTGGCAAAATATTTATCGTATACATGACGGTTCAGGAGACTATAGAAGGTTAACGTGACGCTATTCAACATCTTTTTTATTAGCCAGCCATACAAAAAATCCATATTCAAGCGCAACTTCCTTTAGCCTTTCAAACCGGCCTGATTGGCCTCCATGTCCTGCAGTCATATTGGTCTTCAACACCAAAATATTGTTATCTGTCTTATTGGCTCGAAGTTTTGCCACCCATTTCGCAGGCTCCCAATATTGTACCTGGCTATCATGCAGGCCGGTAGTTACCAGCATATGAGGATAGGCCTTTTTTGCTACATTATCATAAGGGGAATAGGAAAGCATATATTCATATTCTTCCTGGATGTTGGGGTTTCCCCATTCTTTCCATTCGAAGGTAGTAAGCGGAATTGTTTCATCCATCATCGTAGTGACTACATCTACAAAAGGAACAGCTGCATGAATGCCCTTATATTGTTTAGGAGCCATGTTTGCCACAGCACCCATTAGCAATCCTCCTGCGCTGCCTCCCTGTGCAAAAAGTTTGTCAGGAGCAGCATATCTATTATCTAGTAGATATTTACCACAATCAATAAAATCATAAAAAGTATTTTTCTTTTTCATCATTTTGCCATCATTATACCACTGGCCACCCATTTCCTGCCCTCCTCTTATATGGGCAATGGCATACACAAACCCTCTGTCAAGCAGACTAATCCTTGATGCACTGAAATAGGGGGACATAGAATAGCCGTAGGAACCATATGCATATTGGAGGCATGGATTGGTACCGTCTTTTTTAAACTTGTCTTTGCGATAAACAATGGATACCGGCACTGACACTCCATCGCGTACTTTCACCATGACTCTTTCAGTCTGGTATTTGTCTTTTTCAAATCCCCCTAACACTTCCTGCTGTTTTATCAGCACCTTCTCCCCTGTTTCGGTATTAAACTCATAGGTGGAGTTCGGAGTGGTCATGGATTGGTATTCAAACCTTATGATGTTAGAATCAAATTCTGCATTAGTGCCAATGGTAGCATAATAGGCGGGCTCATCAAAGGGAATTACCTTTCCTTTTACCGTGTCCCAGTAAACTAATCTGATTTTATTTAAACCTTCAGCTACTTCCTGCAAAACCAAAAAGTCTTTGAAAGTCTGTATATTTTCGATTAGAACTTCAGGATTTTCAGGAATTAATACCTGCCAGTTTTCTTTTTCAGGCTCTGTAACGGTTGTCCAAGCCAATTTATAATTGGGTGCATTTTCATTTGTCAAAATATAAAAATATTCTCCTCTTTGGTCGGCGCTGTATTTGACGTTGTCTTTTAACGGAGCAATAAGCTTCGCTTTGTCATTAGAATTGTTGGCATCGAGAAAAAGTTGCTGAGAAGCGTCGGTGCGTGCTGCACTGATGAAAAGGTAAGCATCCGTGCTTGCCTTAGAAATATAACAAGTAAGCGTGCTGTCTTTTTCTTCATATACTAACGGATCTACTGAATGCGAACCTAGGGTATGTCGGTAGACTTTTGAAGCAATCAGCGTTTCTGGATCTTTTATGGAATATAGAGTAGTTTTATTGTCGTTATACCATTCGAGGTTTCCCTCTGTACCCTCGATTCTATCAGGATACAATTTACCAGATGCAATGTCTTTGAAAGATATATCATAAAAACGCCTGCCCACTGTATCTGTTAGAATAGCTACCGTTTTGTGGTCGGGACTCACAGACACATGAATATCAAAATAACTTTTCCCTTTGCCTAATTCATTTCCATTGGCGATGATTTCTTCCTGTGCACTCAAGGATGATTTCTTTCTTGCGAAAACAGGATATTCAAACCCTTCTTCAAACCTAGAGTAGTACCAGTAGGCGCCTTTTTTAAAAGGAGCGGACTCATCTTTCTCCTTTATCCGGCCCTTCATCTCTTTGAAAAGTGTTTCTCTAATGCTTTCTAAGGGTTGCAAAACCTTGTCAGCGTAGTCATTCTCTTCTTCGAGGTAAGCAATTACATTAGCGTCTTCTCTTTCGCGAAGCCAATAGTAATCGTCGATTCTATTATGTCCATGTTTGGCTGTTATTTCAAAAGGTTTCTTTGCCGCTAACGGAGGTGTAATCATTTCTTTTTCTTCAAATTTTGCCACATGATACAAAAAAAACAGGGAAAACAATGGATAATAGTAGGCTCTCATTCTAAAGCTAAGCAAATGGGTAGTTGTTCTGCCCCCTACAGATCGGACAATTTTAAGCGAGGTTTTTAATATTAGATTAACTAATCATCCTTACGAAATAATGAACACATTAAGAGAGACTTATTTGCAGGCCGGGTTATTTTGGGGTGTGGTATAAGTAGTTCTATTTTGTTGGAATACCTAAAGTAAAGAACTCGTCCTATACTCATCCCCCCTATTTCAGATTTGCGCGGCGCTCTGCCAAGTAAAAATTACTATCGTGTGTCCGCCATGGCTAATTAAAAAACCCATCTCCATTAAATTATTCCCGCCATTGAAATAACACAAACCTCTTAAATCCACTCTTATCCATTTCTAACGATATTTACACGGACCGGATAGTCTTGTAATTATTAATTACACAACCGGGGTCGAAGAGAGTATTTTCATTTGTATCCTTAATTGATAAGACAACGAAAAGAGTGGTTAGCTCATCTTTAGCCCTCGTAACTTGGTCTAATTTGGTCAGCAAGTTTTTTGGGTGCTACTTGACAATATGCAGTTGTCAAGGCTTCAATAAATAGTTCTATTTGCACTTTATTCATTTCTATTAGTGTCCAACCTTGTTTGCCCCATCTATTGTCAACAGGAAAAATAACGTTATTGCCAGCAGAAGAAAAAATATCCTGGTCTATTTCAGATAATTTGATGCAAGCCTGTTTCTTTAAGCCGTCATAGCTTGCAAATATTTTCTTTTTCACTCTAAAAGAAATTTTTTCAAAGTGAGGTTCTTCTGTCGCTTCTGGAAACGAAAGTGCCAATTTTCGGAATGCATCAATTGAAACCATTGTCAAGCTAATTTTTCACCGGTGTCAAATGTGTTAAAACACAAAGCCACTTATCATTTTCTTTTTTATAAACATCTGTAATCCATTCGTCAGCTTCTATTGATTGCCCTTGCCAAGTGGCAGTATTCTGTCCTCGTCCTGTTACTAAAGCAATTTCACCATACACTTTAACCCTCAAAATTTGCTTTGTCATAGTCGAATGAGAAAGCAAACCTTGTTCAAGAACACTAAAAAATTTTTCTTGTGGAATTATTCCACCTTGACTATCTACTAAAACCCAATCATTTGTTATACATTTCTGAATTTCCT
>DASVUU010000646.1:0-6016 GCA_036386935.1 Cytophagaceae bacterium
CAACTGCAAGTATCTCGATTAGCCCAGGACCCTCTTTAAGAACTGTCGTAAACACGGGAGGACCCGTAAGCTGTAATGGTGCCGCTTATAATCTCGTGCTCCAAACTGAGGCGGATGTGAATTACACCATTTACAAAGGAGCCGTTATCTACGGAGATGCCGTCGCAGGAGACGGTCAGAAGAAGGTTCTAGCGAATCTTAATGAAGTAGGAGAATATACTGTCAAGGCAGAATCTAAGGGAAGTTTTTGTAAAGCAGATATGCCAGGAAGTTTTATAGTGGAGCCAATGAAAACACCTGCAACTTATGAACTAGAAAGCGATACAGTTTGTGAAGGAACAGCAGCAACAGTCGAAATAAAATTGCTCGACAGTGAAGCTGGAATAGATTATACTTTGTCTTTTGAAGGAATCGAAACCAGTGTACTTCCAGGCACAGGGGGACCTTTAAGTTTCTCTATAGACGCAAAAGCATCTAGCAATGGTCAATATACTATTACTGCTTCCAACACACAAACGGGCTGTAGTATAGAAATGCCAACAAAGGCAACTATTCTTGTTCAAAGTGGCATAAATGAGCCAAAGCTTGAAGGAAGTACTGTCTATTGCAATAAAGGTACAAGCCAGATTAATGCAACTATGGTGAACGGAGAAACCGTTAACTGGACCATAAGTCCTGCTACCTCTGGGACCATAGATAATACAGGGCTTATTACGTGGAATAATACTTACATTGGAGATGTAACAGTCGCTTTAAAAGTAAGTACGACAGCGTGTGGCGGGATAGAGAAGACAGCCACTTTTGATACAAAAGTTACCACCCTGCCTACTATTGATTTGATTAAAGGAGATGACATAGCTTGTCGCGGAAATATTAAACAATACGAGGTTTCACCTATAAGTCCGGGCATGACCTACGGCTGGGACACGCCAAGCGGTGTCACTATAAAAGAGAAGAATGATGGCTTAGGTACTGCAATGCTCGAATTCAGTGCAGATATCCCAACCGAGGGCATTGGTATAAAGGTAAGCCCAACCTCAGAACAGTGTGGAGTCGGAGCGTCGGTTTCTAAATTAGTAAAAAAAGGAGATAATTGTGACCTTTTTGTGCCAAATATACTGACTCCCGGCAGCGCAGACAAAAATAGTGTATGGGTGATAGAAGGAGTAAGCAACTTTCCAAATCTAAATATTGAGATCTTTAATAGATGGGGATCGAAAGTATACGCCAATACAGGAATGTATACAAAGCCTTGGGATGGAACCCACAATGGTCAACCACTTCCAACCGCCACCTACTACTATGTAATAGATAGAGCAGATGGAACAGACAAAATTACTGGGAGCGTCACTGTAGTAAGAGATTAGTAAGTATCATATTTATTCTGATGCGAACTATTGTATCTACCGTTAGATGCTAATTAGACTTAATTGTAAATTGTTTTGCTGTTTTAATAAGAGATTTAGACAATGATTGTCTATAAATTCAGTGGTGTGTCATATTAATTAAGCTTTAGTAAGCTTTCATTTGTATTAGCCATTGGTAGATATCTATTTGAAAAAACGTAGGAATGTAATGTGCGTTGAGAAAAGTTAGATAGATTATATATATTCTAAAGTATGTTTAAAAAATTATTTTACACTTCTATCTTATTCGGGTTTATACTGTCTGCTGCGAAGTCACAAAAAGTACTTGAAAAAATAGATTATGTTTCAAAAGTAAATACGTTGATAGGCAGCAATAACAACTTTTTACTTTCCCATGGGAATACTTTACCCCTAGTAACTAGGCCGTTCGGGATGACAACATGGTGTGCTCAGACAGCAGAGGGCGGAAACTGGATGTACAATTATAATGATACAGTGATCCATGCATTTCGTGCTACTCATCAGCCAAGTCCATGGATGGGGGACTATGCAACATTTAATCTAATGCCGTCTAACGGGCATCCTGAACGTAATCTGAGCAGGCGGTCTTCAAAGTATTCTCACAGAAATGAAAAAGCATTTCCACATTATTACGAGGTAGACTTACTTTCCAACAAGATAAAGGTCGGGATGACCGCTACGGAAAGGTGCGGATACCTCGAATTTACCTTTCCAAAGTCAACAAATTCCCTGGTTTATTTGGATGTAGTAAAAGGAGGTGCGGAATTGAAAATATTTCCAAAATTAAATAAGGTGACTGGGATTGCCAGAAACAATAGCGGGGGCGCACCATCGAATTTTGCTGGATACTTTGTTATACTTTTCGACAAGCAATTCCAGGATTTTGGAATATTCAATAAAAGTGGGTTTGCCAGTAAGGTTCTTTCAGTAGTTGGTGACAGTGCTCAAGGGGCTCTTGTATTTCAAACGAGGGAAGGCGAGAAGATCCATGCAAAAATAGGTACTTCTTTTATAAGCTCGGAACAAGCAGAAAAGAACTTGTTAGATGAAATAGGTGATAAAAGTTTTGACCAGATAAAAAAAGAAGGTTTTGATCATTGGAATAAGGAATTTTCAAAGCTTGCCGTAGAGGGTGGTACCGCCTCTCAAGAAACTACTTTTTATTCCGCGTATTATCGCTCCCTAATATTCCCATCCAAATTCTACGAGCTTGATAAATTAAACAAAAAGATCTATTACAGCCCATATGATGGGAAGATTCATTCTGGTGTAATGTATACAAACAATGGGCTGTGGGATACATACAGAGCAGCATTACCGCTATTGACTATTCTCAAGCCGGAGGTACATGCAGAGTTATGTCAAAGCCTTGTAAATGCATATAAAGAAGGAGGATGGCTACCGCGATGGCTAAGTCCGGGATATAGAGAGATCATGATAGGTGTTCATGCGGCCTCTATATTTGCAGACGCCTATACCAAAGGGATTCGAGATTTTGATTATAATACTGCATATGAAGCTATGATAAAAGATGCTTCCCAAGAAAACCCTATTTCTGGGAGGAATAAGGAAGGGTTGTCCCATTATAATGAAAAGGGATATGTCTTAGGAACCGTCAGGGAGTCGGTTGCCAAAAATTTGGAATATGCCTATGACGATTATTGCGTATCGCTTATGGCAAAAGCTTTAAATAAGTCAGATCTTCTAACGCTCGAAAAGCGCGCTTTAAATTATAAAAATAGTTTTGATGGCAGTACAAACTTTATGAGAGGTAGAGATGTGAAAAATAGATGGAGAAGCCCATTCAACCCCTTCTCATGGGGCGGCGATTATACAGAAGGTAATGCATGGCATTATCTATGGTCAGTCTTCCACGATCCAGCGGGCTTAATCGATCTGTTTGGAGGGGAAAAGAATTTTGTGTCTAAAATGGACTCAGTGTTTACTTCACCTACTACTTCAGAGTTTTCCTATTATGGCTATAAAATTCATGAAATCACTGAAATGGAAAACGCAAACATGGGCCAATACGCCCAGGGAAACCAACCAATTCAACATTTTATTTATTTATATAATTATGCAAAGCAGCCTTGGAAAGCTCAATATTGGGCGAGGAAAATAATGACTACCCTATACGGTACTGATCAAAACGGCTTGTGTGGGGACGAAGATAACGGGCAAACTTCAGCATGGTATGTAATGAGTGCGTTAGGATTTTATTCAGTTTGTCCTGGCAATGCACAATATGTATTTGGAAGTCCTCTGTTCCCAAAAGCGACTATTACGTTGCCTAACGGTAATGTCATGGTTATAAGTGCTGAGGGCAATAATAAAGACAATGTTTATATACAAAATGCATCACTCAATGGCGAAATGTACGATAAAACCTTCATTACACACGCCGAACTTGTAAAGGGTGGTAGCTTGCGATTTAAGATGGGCAATTCGCCAAACAGGAGCTGGGGTACTTCAAATTCTTCTACGCCTCTTTCATTTACCAAGAGAAGCTTCTGCAGTCCCCCTTATTCAAATATACCCACCGGAAGGTATGATCAAAAGCTAAATGTTGTATTGTCTTCAAGAACAGAGAATTCTTATATCACTTATACACTAGACGGAACCGATCCCGCTCGTACATCGCTCCGATATTCCTCACCCATAGTGGTTGCACACAACGCCATTATCAATGCTAGAACATTTCATGAAACAAAAGATTCCAGCGAACGGGTGACATTAAATTTTAATTACGACATGAAGGAGCCTTTGCCTGCAGCGGATTTGAAAAGTGGTATCCGTTATAATTACTACGAGGGCACTGGGGAAGTACTTCCTGACTTTACCAAAATCAAGCCAGTGAAATCCGGAGTGCTTAAAATCTTCGAAATCTCCCCACGCGCACAGGAGGATATGTTTGCTTTTTCTTACGAAGGGTTTATTAAAGTACCTGAAACTGCTATTTATACAATCTATTCAAAAACGGATGACGGATGTCGGATAATAATTGACGGAGAAGTTATTCATGAAGCAAATGGGCGGCATGGGATGGAATTGTACAACGAGAAGGTGGGGCTGAAGGCAGGATACCATGCGATAAAATTAGAATATAATGAGATCGATCTAGGTGAAGGTATAGAAATACAAATTGAAGGCGGTGGCATTAAAAAACAGGTAATAGGGGAGGGATTGTTATTTTATAAATAAGAAACAATTCCTTTATCTCGTAAAGGTGCAGCAAGTTTTTAGTGCAGCCCTTTGAAAGAAGTCTATCTCCATTCAACGCAGAAGGCCAACGATCACAGCGGTAAAAGAAATAATATTTCCAATCGGGATTTGATGCCTATCCAAACCCAAGTAGTGGAGAATTGTAGTGACACTTCCTTAGGGTGCTTTCAACTTTACAGGTATATTGTATAACAGGCGGAAATGTTTATAAAGAGGAGATTAATCGTAAGGTATAGTAGCTAAATGTAAATATAGCAGCGGTTCCTAAAGGTATTTATGTTACCATGGTAAATGGAGATAAAACTTTCCAAAAGAGTATATCAACAAGATAGTTAGAAATGACGGATGCTTCAGACAAGCAAAAATGGCTTTTAGCACCCTTGGTTGTAGCTTTGCAAGCATTTTTATTGTCATTTTTTTTGTGTTCATATTTGGTGCCAGAGAACAAAGGTAAACCGAATTGATGCTTACTGCCCATTGGCATACTGGCGCTAATTATTGCTAAAGAGGTCTGTACATTTATTAAATATGCGTCCTGATAGTTTTCGTCTAGTTTAAATTTGGAAAGCGGAAAAGCGATTAGTAGCATTGCTTTATCATTAGGGCTTTTTGATCCTGTAAGGGATTGTAACTAATTTAAAGATTATCAAAACTTCTACAGTTAGAAAATGCTCTTTTAAATTAGAATATAATAATGCTGTGAAGCTTAGCATATGAAGTTTTACAAAGCTGCTTAGATACAATTTCACTTCTTCTAGTAGGATAAACACTTGTTATATGGACGAAAAACAAAAGGTAATTGGATTAACTAAAGATGCAGGATGGCAATTTGGATTGAGAAAAACATTTCCGTATTCGCTGGGTCACTTGTGGGATTTTATTTTCTCCAAAAAAGGATTAGAAACTTGGCTTGGAGATCTTAAAGAAGAGCTCGCACTGAGAGAAAGATATAAAACCAGGCAAGGAATCGAGGGAACGGTGACCGTATTTGAGCCCTATTCCCATATCAGACTTACCTGGAAAATGGAAAATTGGACGAACGTCTCAACGGTTCAGGTCCGTGTCATTGGCAACCAAGAAAAAGCCACCCTTGTCTTCCATCATGACAGGCTTCTTGATAGCGATCAACGAGAGGAAGTCAAAGCCTATTGGAACAGTAAAATGGATGCCATAAGTAAAGCTGTAAAAGGTTTTAGAGGCTTCTGATCGAAAAGTCAATGATGTCCACTGCAATCATCTCCATCTTAAATTGCTAGCCCCCTAACAAATAAATTGCATTTTTTTAAGACAGTAAAAATATTAATGTGGTAAATAATTTTAATAATTAATTCTTGACGGGCTGATAACATTAGCATCTAGTGATTATTAAAGCGGGCCGATATAAGATGTGTTATAAATAATCTAAG
>DASVUU010000647.1:0-2948 GCA_036386935.1 Cytophagaceae bacterium
ATACTCTGGGTCTTTTTGTTCGACAGCAGGGAAGTTCGGCAACACTTGCCCGCCAGGTGCAATCTTTGCCATACGGGCAAGATTTCCAGTAAAACCTGCTTGATAGTCCAAGGCCACTTCGTTCTTTTCAGGATCGCCAACATTAGGGGTAAATGCATCGCCCCAGTTGGGACCTCCAAGCAACGCGCCGTAAATTGTGTGGCGTGTTTTTGTTATATTATATTCTGGCTTACCACTGATTAGATGCTCAAATCCAGCCCACGGGCCATACGCTGTGCGGTGGTGCGCAGAGGTGACAGCTGTTTTACCAGCGGGCGCAAAGCCAGCCATATAACTAAGATTGAGAGGATTGTTTCCTAAAGAGTAATCTAGTTGACTTTTTGCCCAGGATATCAGCTTGTCCTTATCGGGCTCATTTGTAGCCATGTCAGCATAAAGGAAGGTAATAAATGCCGCATTATTATTATGCCTGAGGGTACCCCATTCATAATTTATTTTGGATAAACCACCAGGTGAAACTTCATAAATCGGTTGGCCGGGGCAGCTGATTGATGCATAACATTTGGCATCTCTAGCTACCCTTTTAATATATTGATCATCAGTAGGAACAAGTCTTGCTAACAGGAAATAGCTATAAAGATGATAATTTCCCATTTGAAAATGAGAATGTGGCGAGTCATAAGGATCGGCCCACGCAATAGTGGAGGCCAACTGTTTTGCATCGTTTAAATAAGTATCAGCGTAACCCACATTTTTCTGCTTTTGCGCTTTGTGTATAGTCGCTGCCGCCCATGTCAATTCATCAAAATCTCTTATACTACCGTAACCGGCAATGCTAACCACATTGCCTTGCGAGTCTTTGCATTTGTCTTTGTTTTCCTCACTGGTTCGGTAGGTTTTTGCGAACTTATAAAGTTTCTCCGCTCCGGCGAGATATTGATCGGCTAGGCTAGCGTTACCATTATCTCTCATGACCCAGGAGGAAGCAGCAAGTGTGCCTGCCATTGCCGCGACTGTTCCAGCATTGGGGTAGTCCTTGTCGGCATAATAAGTTTTTCTGTCTGTGACAAGCAAATGTGCAACCTCACTAGAAGCCCAATGACCATGGTCGGGATTGCCCGCAGCGATATCTATCACTATCTTATAGGTGGTCAGATCGCTTTCCGCTGTATAGTGAATGCACTTTAAGAAATAATCAGATACGCACTTAAGATTGTTGATAAGATAAGGCATCTGGCCTGTATTCGCATATCCCGCTTTATACTCCATTGCACTGAGCGCAAGTGTTGAACCTGCGAATGCCATCGATACATTCCATTTGACGTTGTCGCCAGCATCATACCAACCGCCAGCCATATCCCAGCCCATGTCCTTGCCATCGTTTAGATGGGCATTGCCCCGCCAAGAGACCCGGTTATCAGACGGCATTATACCCGATCGTTGTACTTCGTAGAAAAAGAGTGCCTTTTGCAGGCCCTCTGCATAATTGAATTGAGAATAACTTTTAGGTAGGAAGAACACTACCCAAAGGAGAATTGTAAAATTTTTTTTCATAAAAAGGGGGTTAGTTGATGAAGGATATATCTTGGTGAATACCTTACGTATTTCAAATATAGGTTTTAAATATCATTTTAAAAGCATAAAAAATCTTGAAAAATTTATACAACTTTTGCTTTGCACGTTAATCTATATTAGAACTAGAGTATTTACTGGTTGCCGGGTATAGTTTTCAAGGGCACACCGATATTAAATGGTTCAAGATTAGAAAAATAGATTGAAATTAGGTTTACTGGATTGATCAGGCCCAGTAAATGACTTGCTCTAAGTATGTTTGTAAAAACAGGTTAGCAGAGCTATCCTTCATAGCTCGATGCAGAGGGATGTACTCAACTGTTATCATAAAGAAGGGCGCGACATGATCGAGCCCTTCTTTGTCATTTAATCTTTGTCGTAGTCTACTTTTTGATAAGCAATCTCTGAAATTGATTGTTGCACTTCACCAGGTAAACACCATTTTCCAGATTGCCATTGTTTAGGTAAAAGTCTTGTCCTTCATTAGTAAATGACACTTTTTTAACTTCTTTCCCCTGCAAATTAAATATTGTTACGATAGATTCCCTTCCATCTAGACGGTTATTCTCAATATAAAATCCCTCGTTGGATGGATTTGGGTATACAATTAGTGCAGAGTTTGTTTCGATCGCTTCCTCATTTGAAGATATAATTTCAGGCATGGAATTTTCCCCAACTAACGTAACAATTCCTCTTGCAGGCAATGTAATCGTAGCAGTCGATGCGATGGTTCCTATATTTTTGCAAAGGTTTACTGCATTAGTTGTTGTTTCCGTCTCCTTAGTGGTAACAAACATAGTAAAATTACTAGGCAAGCCATTTGTCTGTAGGAAGCTCAACTTTGCGGTTTTCGAGTTTACAGTGTCAGCATTTATTAAAACAACGGTTAAAGTCTTTCTTTTATCATCTTGGAATGCAGTAGACAAAACGGATTCCTCTGATGCCTTAGCAGAGACACTTTTGGACCCCTGTTTTACAAATTTAAAGAAATGCTTGCATCCGTAGTATTGGAAATTTCTATAGTCGTTTCCTTCGTCTAATAATCCTCCGTTTGTAAATAACTGATGATGCATCCAAGCATTTACCTGGCCATATTTCAAAGCCGTATAAATAGCGACGGCAATATCCCAATGATCTTTATACCCAGAAGTTTCAGTTTGCCAAAAAGAACGTGGTTTGGCTCCGTAACTTCTAGTTCTTGAGGTAGAATTTAAACTCTGCCACAGCAGGGCATCATTTGAACCTGCGGTAATCCCATTTGCGCCATAAGAATGCACGGCCGCAATGTCACTGAATGTGATACTTACTGGATCTGAGACAATTGTTCTGACAAATTGTTGATACCTACCTATGTCGCCAATGTCTTCGGTAAAAAT
>DASVUU010000648.1:0-5076 GCA_036386935.1 Cytophagaceae bacterium
CTAATGAAGCAATCTTCAATAAGTACATCCTGACATGAAACTATGTCCATTCCATCATCCCCAGCGTTCCCAGAGGCTATTTTTATATTCTTGATTATAACATTTGTACACAAGTCAGGCACAACATCCCATGTTTGGCTGTCGAGGATGATGATGTCCATTATCTTTACATTTTTGCATTTCTTAAAATTGACCGTACGACCCCAATCTTCAACAAAATTTCCGTTTGTATCTCTTCCAGGCCGCACCTTGCCTTCAAGAATACCATTTCCTCGGAGGGTGATGTTTTCTGAATTATTAGATTTAAAGGAGCCCCGAACAACAGCTCCAGCTTCAATATAGACAGTTTCATTACTTTTTAAAGCAACTCTGCCCACATCATAAATTTTTCCAGCCTTATAAAATTTGACTTTGCTGTCGTTGGCGCTCGGGGCATCGGTGGTCTTAGGATTTGCGAAGATGAAAAGCGGCCTCATTATGTTTGCATTTAGTTCCACGCTTATTTTACATGGGAAGGGCAGTATCACGGTGATTACTTTGCCAACGAGCTTGTATTGAATATTTAGACTTTTGGGTCTGATGTCAACTCTTTTAATGTCAATCTCCGACCAAATTTCGATTGAGGTTTGCCCCTCTATTCCGAACTGTGCTAATGCCGCGACTGGTGAGTCATATACCTGCACTTTAGTGCCCCCTATAGAGACTGTGAAATCTTGAGCTGTTTTAGCCCCTTCTGTGAATGGATAGATCTCAGGTTTGGAGGCAGCCTGAGCTAGTGAGAGGTGAAGGCATGCAATAAAAAGTATGATTAAGGGGCTTTTGGGGTAAATCATGAGATTAATTTAATATAAAATAGAATATTTCCGCTATATTATACTATTTATCTTTTCCAACGAAATTTGAATTGATCGTTTTTACAATTAATCAATAACTATCCAGCTCTACTGAGTTTTTCTGATTGTCCCAACCTCATGAAATAAAGATAATGAATATGCGGTTCGATAGCTTGAGCATGAATAACCAGGCATAATTGATCCAGCTGTCAAAATTGGCTTTTGAAATAACCGTTAAGGATTTTACTTTTTAATTGGACAATGTCCAACATTGCTGCGTCATATTAGAGGTATGTATGCCACCAGGCATTTGGCCCATTTTTTATTGTAAAAATTTCTTAAAGTCCAAAAATGTGACCCAAACTAATTGGATAAGTATTAATATTGCGATAATTGAAGCAATGAATATAGGCAATGTCACACATAGAAGATCCTAAAAAAAGAATTTTCCTCATAGGTATGATTTTGAGTATGTTTTGCTGGGGGCTTAGCTGGGCTTCAGGTAAGATTCTTTCTCAATATGGGGATGTTCTGACAATTTCATTTTACAGATTTGCCCTTACATTCGTTTCTTTGTTGTTTATCCTCATCTTCTTGAAGGAGAAGTTTACCATCTTGAGGCTTGGACTAAAAGACCTAATTTGTGCTTCCTGCCTGATCACTTTATATACCTATTTTTTCTTCAAAGGCTTATCGGCGGGAATGGCAGGAGCCGGAGGGGTCTTGGTAACAATCTTAAATCCAGTGATTTCTTATCTGGCTATGTTATTATTAACTGTGAGACGGCCAACGCAAAATGAATTCGTTGGCATCTGCTTCGGCCTCTTGGCCGGAAGTATTTTACTTCAAGTTTGGGTCAACTGGACAAACATATTTACAGCAGGTAACAGCTATTTTCTTTTGGCCTCCTTCACCTGGGCAATGCTAAGTTTATTTACTGCGAAGGCAGGAAGATATGGATCTTCGATGGTTTTTTCATTTTGGATGTATGGGATATCCACGCTGATCTTGCTTCTGATTTCTAGTCCTACAAAGAATATCTCCCTGTTACAGACGGCAGATTTCGCTTTTTGGGCAAATCTGTTCTTTAGCGCGACTATTACGACCGCATTTGCTACGACCTTCTTTTTTATGGCCACTTCCAAATTAGGGGCAAGCAAAGCGAGTAGCTTTATATTTTTAGTGCCTTTTACAGCAGCAATGGGCTCATGGGTGTTCTTAAATGAAACTCCACGTGTACATACTATCATTGGTGGTTTGATAGGGATTGCTGCTGTCTATGTTCTAAATAAAAAAACAAGTCAGTAAGAGCTTGTCGGTTTGCTCAATAGTATAGGGATCTCCATCTATGAAAAATAACGGTATGCCCGCTAGGTGCAGGTATACCGGAATGGCTGGGCGGCTGGGCGTCCCTCGTGCAAGGTCCACATGATTTTATTCTTCAGTTTTCTTCTTGTTAGATCTTATCATTTCAGAATAGCTGAGATGATAAGAAAGGGCGTTTAGGGATTGCGCGATTCTCTTTGTTTTAGTCGAAATAGTTTTAGCTGATTCTATCCAGTTAGAAAAATACCTTTGATGCCCTTTGGTAAGTGAGAAGAAGTACTCCTTCGCTTCCTGATCATTTTCTAGACACTCTAAAAGGTCTGTAGACAATGTCATCTCAGCAAGGTCAAGTTCCATCTTTACAAGCACCTTGTCGCCTTGCTGCTTTTTGATTGCCTTTCGCATCGTTGCATTTATCGCTAATATATAGTTGCCTTCGCCGATAGGCACTAGGCTAACCCCACTGAACGAATGGTCATCAATTTTTCCTTTTACCCTGAAGGCTTTTCTTGTGTTAGGCATCAGCTGCTCAGCCAAATCTAGAGGAATGTCTATATATGTCCAACCTGTCTTTTCGCCCATTATGCCGAATTTTTTAACGGTTTCTTTAAACTCTATCATTTAAATCAAGTTTTGGTAAAATATCGAAAAGTAGACATTTTAAATGATAGACGGGTAGATCACGTCCATGTGTAGCATTTGAATTTCGATCCCAATTAATTAAGCTATATTTGCAACAAATTAAACAAATAATAACACGTTGGCAACATTCAAGGAACTGGGTATAAAGGATATGTTCGTTAAGGCACTTAATGAAATAAATATCTTCGAGCCTACAGAAATACAAGAAAAGACAATTCCTTTTCTATTAAACAAAGGCACCGACCTTATCGCCCAGGCACAAACAGGAACTGGTAAAACTGCTGCTTTTGGCTTGCCACTCCTACAAACTGTCAATCCTGACAAAGAGGTGATACAGGCACTTATTCTTTCCCCTACGCGGGAATTGGTACAACAGATCGCAAAGCAGCTCTTCAAATTCACCAAGTTTGGCCCAAAAATTTTTGTGGAAGGTGTATACGGAGGTGCCCCTATTGACAATCAGGTGAAAGCCTTGAGGCGTCCTACACATATAGTGGTAGCGACTCCGGGCCGCTTAATCGACTTGCTTGAGAAGAAAGCCCTCGATCTTACCCATGTGAAGACAATTGTCTTAGACGAAGCTGATGAGATGTTGAGTATGGGATTCAAAAAAGAGTTAGATCAAATATTGGCTCATACAGAAGGGAGAAGGCATACATGGTTGTTTTCTGCCACCATGTCACCAATGATCAAAGGAATTATAAAGTCCTATATGTCCGAAGATGCATACAAGATACAGGTAGACAAGCTGAACGTTGTCAACAAGAATATTGAGCATAAATTCGTGGTATGCGACGACAAGGAAAAGCTGAATACCGTTTTGAAGTTTCTTAAAGACCAGGGAGATAACAGAGGGATTATTTTTTGTAAAACGAAGGCGATGGCAGATACACTAGCTAAGCAGCTGGTCAGTAAAAACATCTCTGCAGATGCGATTCATGGAGACTTGTTGCAGAAGGAGAGGGACAAAGTAATGCGTGCTTTTAAAAATCATAACTTACAGATTTTGATTGCAACTGATATCGCAGCCCGCGGAATAGATGTCGACAATTTGGCTTACATCATACACTACCAACTTCCAGAACAATTAGAGTACTTTACCCATAGAAGCGGGCGGACTGCCAGGGCTGGCAAGACGGGGGTTTCCCTGGTGTTAATATCCAATAAAGAATATAAGCAAATTAAGTTTATTGAAAATTCACTCAGCATTACAATTCGAGAAACTCATTTGTAGTGCTAAGAATTAATATGATAACCTAGGTTTGGGCATATCTTTTAAATTAAAGAAGCCATTATCAATTGTGATAATGGCCTTTTAGTTTACAATGTCTTTTAATCGATTTTTATAGGTGACCTTATTTGCTGTTCTTAACACCAAAGAATAGACTCCCGGCGGTACTTTGTTATTAAAATTGTCCATACCATTCCAGTCTTTCCCGTGAACACCAGAGGTTTGAGTTTCCTGAACAAGAGTTTTGACTTTTTGGCCCAATCTATTGTAGATCTCTAGTAATACCTCAGAATTTTGATTTAAATGGTAAACGATAGTTGTTGATTCTGAAAAGGGGTTTGGATGATTTTGCTCCAATGGGTTTTCGTTGGTCTCATCACTCAAATAGAGAACGTTTGTAACAACCTCGCCGCCAGAACTAGCCACGGAATCCTTCATTGAGATAGGGGAGGCTCCTAAGGCTTTTTGGAGTCCAACTATAATAAACTCGTTGTCATCAGGCACCTTGAAGCCCATATGACGACCTATGCTGAAAGGGTAGTTGTTGTCATTCAAAACACCTATGGTGGTTTTGTCGACTACAAAAACGTCTTCGATTGTTACAAATGGGAAGGCAAATTGGGCGCCGAGACCAACATCGCCCGAAAGCCCTGTTCCTGACAAATTATTGGTATCTCTGATATTCATGAGGTCCACTGCAAGCCTTTTACCTACAGGTTTGCTCTCCTCTAAAAATTTTACCTCATAGATGGCTTTAAATCCTTCCAAATCTCCTGTGGTGTTGTCTCTTTCTATAACCAAGCCCCTGTCTTTGCCAAACAAGATGAAATCGCCTATAGCAGCCCCTTTTGGTTGGTAAAGATATTTATAGCTTTTACCAGTATACGACCTTGATAGCAGGCTATACTCATGCATTCTGATTTGATTTTTTGGATTGCCTATCAAAGGCTTCTCTAAAAGTGGCCAAAGCGAAGTACCTGCAGAATCTAACGCCATACCTTCAAATCCCCCACTACCTTGTGCTCTAAACGAGTTTGACAATGC
>DASVUU010000649.1:0-8700 GCA_036386935.1 Cytophagaceae bacterium
AAAAGGGGTGTAGCCCGAGTCCACCACAATACCATCGTAGACTACTCGCGACGAAGCGCTGATTGTGGTGGTATTGAGACAGGGTTTACAGACATGCAGTGGGCACGGATTGACCATAACTATATTTACAACACACTTGGCCATGATTTGGGGAAATATGGTAATAGACTTTACGGAATTTACTTTGATTTTGGATCCTTCACCGACGATAGAATCCGTGGGATTGCTGACCACAACGTAGTGACTAATACCCAGAGACCTATGACAATAAATAATGGGACGGATGTGGAGGTTTTCAACAATGTTTTGATCGGAAGCGAGGGTACACCATACTCGATCACTAACGGGGTGAATCAAAGCGGTCATAGTGGATTACGTTATCATATTTTTAACAATATTTTGAGCCATCCTATTCCCAACGGTACCGGGGGAAGCTTGGCGAATGCTAGGTTTACCAACAATATCACCGATGCAACCATAGATTACATCGCAGCTAATCCGATTTTTGTAGGTCCAAAATTTACTGGTGCGGCGAGAAAGGTTACTGACTTTATTTTATTAGATAATTCGACAACACGTTCACGTCTGATAGATAAAGGCAACTTAACTTATTATAACGAGGCAGGCGTGTCTGACATTGACCCTGTTACCGGTAACCCGGATCTTGGAGTCTATGAGTGGCAAACTATAACCGAACTGCTTGAAGGAACGACGTTAGAAAATATTGGCATCAATGTATTCCCCAATCCGGTATCAGATGGTTGGCTGACAGTTGGGATAAATGGGATAGCCCTTAATACTTCAATCGAGGTTACACTTTCTGACTTGTGTGGTAGGATAGTTTATGAAGGTAATTTTAATAGCGTCGGAATGAGTCAGCGTTTAAACATTGGAACAATTCAACCAGGTGTATATGTTATTAGCGTCAGCGACTCGAATACCAAAATTATTTCGAATATAACGGTGCTCAATTAATAAACGGTTCATATCTAATTAGCTGCTACATTAATGAAAGAAGCAGCGCATGAGCTAACTTAACAAATTATGCTACTTGGATCAGACGATACAAGTAGCATTTTTATTTTACATTAAATTCCTAAGATCTTTCTATTCAATGCTTCATTGGTGCCTACTCCGGCGAAATTGTCAAAAGCTCTCTCAGTTACTTTGATAATGTGGTTAGAAATGAAGTCCGCACCTTCAGCTGCGCCTTGGGCCGGGTCCTTGATTGCGCATTCCCATTCAAGCACAGCCCATCCATCATAGTCATATTGGGCCAGCTTACTGAATATAGAAGCAAAATCAACTTGCCCATCGCCTAACGATCTAAACCTTCCTGCACGATCTACCCAACCTTGATAACCACTGTATACACCTTGCCTTCCGGTAGGATTGAACTCCGCGTCTTTGACGTGGAACATCTTTATCTTCTCATGATAGAAGTCTATGAATTGTAAGTAGTCCATTGCCTGCAATACAAAATGGCTCGGGTCATAATTAATGTTTACCCTGGTATGGTTATTTGTTGCTGCAAGGAACATTTCAAATGTCGTTCCGTCAAAGACATCTTCTCCGGGATGAATTTCATAGCACACGTCTACACCACATTCGTCGAAGCGATTCAATATCGGAAGCCACCTCTTGGCTAGCTCCTTGAAAGAAGTTTCAATAAGTCCTGCAGGTCTTTGCGGCCACGGATACACAAAAGGCCAGGCCAAGGCCCCAGTAAATGTTGCGTGAACATTGACTCCAAGATTTTGGCTCGCTTTGGCGGCATATATCATTTGCTGGACTGCCCATTCAGTGCGTGCTTTAGGATTGTTGTGCACATTGCTTGGGGCAAAGCCGTCAAACATTGCGTCATAGGCCGGGTTTACAGCAACTAATTGCCCCTGCAAGTGACTGGCAAGCTCGGTTATTTCCAAGCCATAAGAATTTACTTTCCCTTTTAATTCATCACAATAGGTTTTGCTCTCCGCTGCTTGCTTTAGATCAATACATCTACCATCCCAGGAAGGAAGCTGTACACCTTTGTAGCCGAGGTCTGCCATGTATTGGCAAATGGAATCGAGGGAATTAAATGGAGCCTCGTCGGCCATAAATTGAGCTAAAAATATTGCCGGACCTTTTATGTTTTTCATTTATTTAGTCTATTTTAATTTTACCCATTGAGCATTTTTTGTACTAGACTCTACCACCGCTTCGATAAAGTGCATCCCTCTTATCCCTTCTTCAACGGTTGGAAAGTCTAAGTTCTCTGGTTTTGGCGTTTCACCATTTATTAAAGATTGTAAAGCGAGTGCGAAATTTTTATAGATGTTGGCAAAAGCTTCCAGATATCCTTCCGGATGTCCTGCCGGAAATCTAGTATTGAGCGATGCAGCAGGGGAGAGGGAGCCACCACCTGTTCGAAGAATTTCTATCGGCCTGTCCATCCATTTAGCAAGTAAAGTGTTTGGTTCTGGCTGGAACCATTCCAATCCTCCTTTTTCACCGAAGACTCTAATTCGTAGATTGTTTTCTTCGCCTACAGATATTTGGCTTGCATGTAAAATCCCTTTTGCGCCGTTCTCAAAACGTAACAAAACATTGCCATCATCATCCAATTGCCTTCCCTCAATAAATGTTGTAAGGTCAGCAGCAACTTCAGTCACTTTCAGGCCAGTTACATACTCTGCGAGGTTTTCAGCATGAGTTCCAATATCACCCATGCAACAGCTGATCCCTGATCTTTTAGGGTCGGTGCGCCAGTCAGCTTGCTTGTTTCCTCCATCTTCTAAAGGAGTAGCCAACCAGCCTTGTGGGTATTCCACCACCACTTTTCTTATTTTTCCAAGTTTTCCAGCTTTTACCATTGCCCTTGCTTCTTTCACCATCGGGTATCCTGTATAGGTGTGGGTAAGCGCAAAAAGCTTTCCTGATTGTTTTACCACTTTGCCCAGCTCTTCCGCTTCATTGCTATCGAAAGATAACGGTTTGTCGCATACCACGTGAAAACCATTTTCCAAAGCAAGTTTAGCAGGTCCGAAATGGAGGTGATTGGGCGTTACAATCGATACAAAATCCATTCGAAGGTTTTCGGGTAAAGCCTTTTCCTTCATTATCATTTCCTCAAAGCTTCTATATGCTCTGGAAGGGTCTAAATAGAGTTCTTGGCCCGCCTGTACTGATTTATTTGGATCGCTGCTAAATGCGCCGCAGACAAGCTCTATGTGACCATCAAGCGACGCAGCCATTCGATGCACAGAACCAATGAATGCGCCGGGTCCACCGCCGATCATTCCCATTCGTATTTTTCGATTCATATAAAGTATATCTAGTATATTAGTTTTTCAACGATAGGGCTATTTCATTTAGCCATAATCAGGTGATTATAAGTGGAATCTATGGTTAATTTGTGCAAAGTTAAGGATTGAAATGATATGACAAAAATAATATTTAGTTTGACTATTTTAATCCTGTAGACACTGGTTAACTTGTCTACTGATTTATTGATGTATATTGATTGACTATCAATGTGTTATATTTGATATCCATAGATATGCCCCATAATGTAACGGTTATCCCTTGTTTTGGCGGCTGGAGGGCTTCTAGAAAATGGACCCAGTCGTCTTGTTAGCATTCTAGTCAAATGTAATTAAATGCAGGTACCAAATACAATCTGTAATTCTTATACGACGAGTGCGAGTGAGGAGGTAATATTGCTGTAGGTTGGTAGCTGTCAAATGCCTCAGGGCGACCGATTCCTAGAAGCAGACTTTCTCCTTTGTCTTGCGCGATGCTATATCTTCTGAGAAGGAATTGTAGACCAGATACCTCTAAGCATATTCCATAATCCTGCCTACCCAGTTATTCATTTACTGGACTCAGAGATAACTCAACAATTGATTGGTGCGACGGTTCGATTTGTTCAAAAGTCTATTGGGACCGCCAGTTTTTTTAATATCAAAACTTCCGGCTGGCCATAAATTACAGAAATTGAGAATGAAACGGAAGGAATAGTATATAAAATATTCCTTTGAAAGTTGCATGTGAAGAGATTAGGAAAATTTATTTCAAAATTTCTTAGCGTTCCTATATACGGTTAGGTAACCAACGATTTTATGCAAATAATCAATAAGGCAACTCTTCCTCGATTGTATCAATGTTTCATCAGAATGTTAATGCGTCATTTAGATTAAAAGCTTTTAATTATCATATTTCTTAGAATTTTTTTTGTTCTACTTAGATTACTTTTTGAAAATATCTCGAAATAAGTTTTAATTTAGGCGTCACTTTCTAAATAAACTTCTCTAGAGACATTATGAACCAGGTTATTAATTCTAAAAAGTTATTCTTTGCAAGTTGCATTGCACTTGTTGTTACAGCCATGTCCTTTGGCTTACGTGCTGGGTTTTTAAGTGCCTGGACTTCAGAATTCCAATTGACCAACGAGCAGGTAGGGTGGATCGGCAGCACGGCCTTCTTTGGGTTCACTCTTTCGATGATCATTGGTGGGCCACTATGCGATATGATCGGAATGAAGAAAATAATAGTCATTGCTTTCATTGGGCACCTGGCCGGTATAGTTCTCACCATGTTGTCTAAAAGCTATTGGCCGCTGTTCTTTTCTACCTTATTAGTTGGTGTCGCAAATGGAATGGTAGAAGCAGCATGTAACCCTCTAGTAACTTCACTCTTTCCCAATGAAAAGGTAAAGATGCTGAACAGATTTCACGTATGGTTTCCCGGAGGCATTGTAATAGGTGGCCTTGTGGGGTATTTTCTTGGAAAGGCGGGCATAGCCTGGCAGATTCAGCTAATCACTATGATCATACCAACTCTTATCTACGGGTTTTTATTCTTAAAAGAAACATTCCCTCTAACTGAGAGAGTAAGTGCAGGGATAAGCAGTCAGGAAATGTATAAATCAAGTATGGGGGGAATAATGGTAGTCGTTGGGCTTTTGCTATTGTTTGCAATATTCTATTTCCAAATTGTGAGCACTCAGGTGGCAATGATATTATTTGCATTGATGGCCTTAATATTAGTTATTCAATTGCCTTTTGCGAAAGCATTGTTTCCATTCATGGTATTCTGTATGTTCATAACGGCCGCTTCTGAATTAGGGACTGGCCAGTTGATCGAAGGCTTACTAAAAGGAAATGCAACCGCACCGATTTTGGTATTAGTATTTATAAACGGGTTAATGATGATCGGTAGAACGTTCGCCGGAGAAATTGTTCATAAGATATCGGCTGCCGGCATGCTTTTATTCTCAGCAGTTTTCACAACGCTAGGCTTGCTTTGGTTAAGCAGCGCTACAGGATACACATCATTTGCGGCAGCATTTGTCTTTGCTTTGGGTGTTTGCTTCTTTTGGCCAACGATGTTAGGCTTTGTTTCCGAAAATCTTCCAAAAACGGGGGCCCTGGGCATGTCGATCATGGGTGGTGCAGGAATGTTATCCGTTTCACTGGTTTTGCCAATTTTAGGAAAGTCGTTAGATAACACATCAGGGTCAGAAACATTGAGGTTCTACGCTATTCTTCCTGCCTTTTTAATTGTAGCTTTTGCGGTTTTGTTTCTTTGGAGCAGAAAAAGAAAAATTTCAAGTTAAGACTTAGAATTACTTCGAAATCAGCTTTCTGGGTGGTTAGCTTCCAAAGGCACATTTGCGGACTTCGATCTTAGAATTGTAAACGAGCCCATCACTAAGCCAATTAATAGAATGGTAAAGCTCGTTGAATCTAACGGTGTTTCGTCTGGAGTAGGAGGGGGAGGGGGTACATCTAAGACTTCTCCACCGCCGGGCAAACCCACCGACGCAAACTTACCTGTAACACTATATTGTCTGGTAAAGTTAGCTGCGAGAGCCGGCTTTCTCTGATCCTCAGCAGGGGCGAAATAAATCATTTCTGAAGATTGGCTACCACCGATAGAAGTTGCCTGTCCAGATCCACGGGCCGCATCGCTACCAGAAGCATTCCTGGGCGTTGAAGGGGAGATCGTATAGGCAAAAGTCCCCTGCGAAAACGATCCGCTGGGCGACGGGTTGTTACTACCTATCAATTCGTCGGCTCCCTGCCCCTCTAATATCTCCTCTTCCCGCTCTTCGTCTTCGTTCCTTGAAATCAATCCCGTAGTCTTACTAATCACATAATTCGTTGAAGAATAATCGTCCGCTACCACCGGGATAGCCTCATCGCTGAGGTTTCGATAGAATTGGGCGGTACCTAACAAGACTGTAAGTACAAAATACCTGATATGGCGAGGCCGGATTTTGATTGTAGCCATATTAAAATTTAAATGATTTCCGGAATTACTTGCTGGCTGAATTTTGAAGACAAGTTGACTCGGAAATATCTGTACTGAATTTTATTTGCCAAGGTTGTCTAATTTTTAAAATAAATAAATAAACAATATATCCGATTGAGATAGAGATTATTAAAGCTAACCTTTCTTGATAAATCCCGTATCCGAAGGATCACTCATCTTATTTTAACCGCTCCTCATTTCAGTCTACCAGCCTAGTCTGAATTCAATCTTAAAATGAATTCCATGAATCGATTTATTCCATCCATCAATTTTAAAACTTGTTTTTTGAAGAAAACTGTTGCGTCATTAGCTATCGCTTGCCTTATCATAGCATTCGCAGTATCAGCCCATGCAGTGACAACTTCTTGGAAGGGAACTACAAGCATTTCGTGGATTGTAGCCTCTAACTGGACCAATGGCGTGCCAGGATCAACAGTTGATGCTATCATAGGGGATGGGAATTTTACAGGTAGTTTTCAGCCAGAGCTAAAGTCAAAATCTTCCTATTGCAAGACTTTGACAATAGGAAATGCTGCAAAGTCTTGCACGCTTACCCTAGGAACTAACAATTATAACCTTATTGTATTGGGCGACATTTTGATAGGGGCCAATGGTAAGATTAGCCAGTCGGCAAAATCTAATTTATCACTTACTGGAAATTGGACCAATCAGGGAAATTACGATGCGACTAATAATAATGCAGGAGTTGTTTTTTCAGGGGTCGCACAGACCCTCACAGGTGCAACAACATTTAAGAAGCTAAATATCAATGCAGGTAGTACCACTACGCTTGCCAATAATATAACAGTAAGGACTTTCAGTGTTACTGGCACCTTTGATCCCCTTACCTACCTAGTTACTTTGAATTCAGGAAGTGTGAATACTAACGGCATCATAAGAGTAAAAGCAAGTACTTTCGACCAGAACTATAGCAACGACCCTGCCTTGGCTGCAACAAGTACCGTAAACTATGCTGCTACTTCTATTAACCAAACAGTCAAGAATTTGACTTATGGCACTTTATCTATAAGTGGAGCATTGACCAAGTCATTTTCTCCTGGTACGTCCACTGTGACTTTACAATCCTCTACATCAAGTGTTGGAAACATACGAATTACAGGAGGAACATTACAAATACCTGTGAACTGTACACTAAGTCGTGGCACAACCGTTACTGGCGGCGTATTCACAATTTCTAACAACTGCTTTTTAAAAACAGCTGCCTCATCGTTTCCAGCCAATTTTGCAACTTACACTTTAGGCTCTACCAGTACAACCGAGTATAATGGAGACAATCAGGCCATAGCGGCATTAACATATGGACATTTGATTTTCTCAAGTGCGATCACACCAGCTACCAAAACAATGCCCTCGTCTTCCTTTACAATAGCAGGTACCTTTACGTCGTCTGTAAGCGCAGGTACGATGATTTTTTCTGCCTTATCAAATATAACGGTTTTGGGAAATGTAACAATAGGAGCAGGTACTACATTTAACGGGGGAGCTTTTTCTCATACTTTTGAAAGTAATTTGACTAATGCTGGCACAATAAATGGTGGGACAGGAACAATTACTATGGCAGGATTGGGGTCGGCTATAAGTGGGCTGGGATCTTATAATCTTTTTAATTTAATAATTACACGCACCGGTAATACAGTTGCTGCCACTACAGATCTAGTTATAGGAGGTAATCTCACCTCTATTAGTCCAGGTGTACTGACTCATACAGTTGGTTCAGGTAAGATAACGATGTCGGGCACGGGGAAATCAATTATCGGTCAAAACTTTACATTCAATAACGTGGTAGTTTCCGGTACCATCACAACTACAGAAGATATAAGCGTCTTCGGTAATTTTTCTGTTAACGCAGGTGCATCTTTTATCGCTAGTGCTGGCGTATTTAATATGAAGGGGACCTCTAAGACAATTTCTAACGCAGGAAGTTTGACCTTTTATGTATTGGACATTTACCCTGCAAGCACTATTACAACTACTTCCAGTTTTTCATTATTATCTGACTTAACTACAGAGGGGACATTTTCCGCAAGTGGAGGTACAATAAATTTCATCGGATCATCAATACTGACTGGTCTTCCAAATTTGTATAATGTAATTCTAAACGGGACTAAGTTGCAGATGGGGAATAACTCTGTGATGGGTATCGCAGGAATATTTACAAAGACTTCAGGCGTATTTGACGTTGTCACCAGTACACCGAATACGGTGAATTATAATAGCACCTCGGCACAGAATGTAACCTCACTTACATACAATAAGTTGTCGTTTTCGAATGCTGGCACGAAGACAGCAGTCGGGCATTTGAGGGTGAATGAAAGTATTACAATAAATACAGGCGCCACTTTCAACGCAAGTTCATATACAGATTCAATTTATGGCGATTGG
>DASVUU010000650.1:0-12264 GCA_036386935.1 Cytophagaceae bacterium
CAGGTGAAAGCAGGGTTGCTTTAGATTTCAATCTGCCCGCTCATTTGGCCTACCATATTAAGGTATCTGGAACAGTAAACCTTTTTAGAAATACCTCAGGCGCAAAATATCCATATGTAATTCCTAATGTGGTGTCCATCTCAGAAACAGATGTATCTACTATTAACCCTGGGTATTACTATTATTTCTACGATTGGGAGGTACAAAGAGGAGGCTGCAGCACAGTAAGGGTGCCGGTGACAGTAACTGTCAACTGCCTGACCGAAGTGGCAAACTCTTTAGACGAACAATCACTTAAGATTTTTCCTAACCCAGTTACCGAAAGCTTGTCAATAGAATTGAAGGGCGGTAATGCAAACATTGAGCTTATAGATTTATTGGGAAATGTGGTGTATTTTTCCTTTGAATGGGGAGCCGACAATATCAGCAAGAACATTGATATAAGCCAACTTTCAAAAGGCATATATTTCCTAAATATTGCCCAAGCAAATAAAAAGACCGTTAGAAAGATAGTAAAGCAGTAGTCCTTTCCAGAATTTATGGTATTCAAGTGTTTCCTAGCCTAGGTGTAATAGAGTTTAACAATGGATTATGAAGTTTATCCTGCAAGTTCTTCTTGTTTTAGCTATGCCTTTCCTATGTTTTTCAGAGGGTACAAAACAAGTAGAGCCGGGTCCCAACGACCAAGCCAAGCTTACTATCGGAACAGAAACCGCGTTAAATTTCAGTACCTTTTCCTCTTCAGATTCTAATAAAATACACCTTCATATAAAGGATCCTGCTACAGAGAAAATTCTATTGGGTTTTGGATTTGTATTTAATAGCTATGCAAAAAATACAAGAGTACCATTATATTTTAGAATACTATCACCAAGTGGTTCGGTATTAGTGGCTCCTACCTTGGTGCCAACTGGGGGGCAAGGTTATATCGCCACGAAGGACCAGGCGCTTAATGGGGCAAATGGACTCGCAGGAACTATAGATGGCTACGATGCCTTGGTATATACTCCTGCTTCCGAGGGTGATTATGTAATTGAGTTTAGCCTAACGCCCAATGTATCAAATACGCCGATGAAGGTATATCTAGAATACTATGATTTTACCGTCTCGGCGAACAACAAAGCATTGCCTGGAAGAATTTGGTCTTACCTATGGCAATTCAACAATATGTCGGCGCAGAATAGAGCTTACGGTAAGTTTTTTACTTATACCCCAGACAGCGTCGTCACAAGTTTCGTCTTGAATGGAATGAAGCCGCATGGATATAGTGTAATGTGCAATAAGTATGGAAAGCGTTCTACTAATCCGGGTGCTGTAAATTTTAATGCAACCCGTCAGTCGGTGGTAATTGGTGTAGAAGACCCGCGTCTCAACCCGGCCTATGCCGAGTATAAAATCTTCCTTACTGATCCTGATAGTTTGGTCTATCCTAGCTATAAAGAGCCGTTTAAAATTAAGACGCTGATTTCGGTAAATTCTTGCGCCAACGCGGCTGATTGCCAAGGTATAAAAATAGAAGTAAATAAGGAGGTGTATACCGAAATTTGGATTGATATCAATAATAATAATATCAAGGATGCTGTAGATACTATTTTATCGAAAATGCTGGTGCCGGGCAGCAATTGTCTGAGTTGGGATTTTAAAGACAAGAAGGGGACGCCCCTTCCTCCAGGCTCTGTCATTAGAGTGAATGCTGCCTTGTATTCCGGCATCACTAATTTTCCGATATTTGACCCTGAGGAAAACGACGTAGGTATCCTAGTGAAACTGATTAGGCCAAAGTATACTGCCAGCGATGATGTAAAAATTTATTGGGACGACACGCAGCTTGGACGTTCAAGATCATCGAGTTTTCCTTTGTCTAGTTTAGACGGATGTTCAGTGTCAGGCACAAACGGATGTCATAAATGGGACAACCTCAAATACATTCCCGGGTTCGGCGACAAAGCACTGGTGAATACCTGGTGGTATGGTTTTACATTTGAAGACGTGAAGTCTTTCCCTATTGAGGAAGTGCCTGTGGCCAATACGAATACACTTCCCTCTTTATGCAAGAAAGAGAAAATTAAAATTGGCTCTGTCTCCAAACCAAACGCTACCTATTCGTGGAAGGCTTTGGGAAAAGCTGATTTGGCACTTCTCAATGACGCCACCATTGCGGATCCCGAGGTAGATCTTACCAACGTAAGTCTCAATCCTATTGACTCACTACTGTTTGAAAGAATCACTACTTTGCAGAGTTGCTCCGTCAAGGATACAATAAAAATCCTCTATAAAAATAGTATTAAAAGATTACCCGTGTTGGGCCCAAGCAATGTATGTGCAGATACCAAGGAGGTGGTGATCTCTTCACCGGAGGTAAAAGACGACTATAACTGGCAAATCGTGGGTGACGGGCAAATTAAAAGACTGAGCGCAAAAAAGGATTCGATAGTGGTGACATTTAATCAATCCGGAAACAGGATTAAAATAAAAGTAGAGGCGAAGCAATCAGATGGTTGTCCAGGTGATACAGGCTCCATTTCTATTACTAAACATGGGACCTCACCTTACCAAAAACCAAGTGGCCCAGGCCTAATATGTTTTAATAACAGTAAGCCTGCCTCCTATGAGGTGTCGCCTTCTCCTCATGCATCTTATCGATGGAATATACCTGCTAACCTAGGGGTAGCAGTCGGCCCAGCCGCTAGCAATAAAATAACAGTTTTGCTAAAAAAGAATGTGCAAGGATACATCTCCTATTCCAGGGTAGACACAATCTATTTGCCGCAGGAAGCGCCCATGATTTGTAGCGTCGGTGGAGATTCTGTATTTGTAAAAAACAAAGGACTAGAAAAAATACTAGCTGGCCCAGATACTACTATTTGTGCAGGAGATTCGGCCAAATTGGAGATGGTCCAAGGTGTCACAAATGCGACTTGGTCGCCCACCTTGTCAAATGGTTTATACGCCAAACCTACTAGGACAACGTTATACATAGCAAAGTCTAATGATGCCGATTGCCCCAACAGTGATAGCATCACAGTCAACATATCAGCTTTGCCTGGAAAGGCTTTCAGCACCCAAAAAATCAATATATGCTTTGAGGACAATGACCCAAATTTCTCCTTAGCTGCCAATGTTGGTTTTTCAGAATATGATTGGTCTCCTTTTCCCGGGACAGGAAATACAGCATCTATTCCGAAAAACCTATTTACAAATGACTTCGAAACAAAGACATTTCGGCTTACCGTCAGAAATGAATTGGGGTGTTTGCACAAAGATTCAATTTCAGTAAGGGCTTTATGTCCGCCAAGGGTATTCATCCCAAAAGCTTTTACTCCTAATAGTAATGAGACGAATGATTCTCTCCAAATATTCGGAGCACACTTCAAGAACTTCGAAATGAAAATCTTTAATAGATGGGGCGAAGTTATTTTTAGGACAACAGACAGGTACAAGCCGTGGGATGGGAAATATAATGGAGAAGATGTTCCGCTTGGAGTATACCCCTGGACGGTCACCTATGAAAGCCTTTTTGAAGATGACCCGGAGAATCCAAGATCAATGAGTGGAGGCATAACACTAATAAGATAGATAAGCGTTAGCAAAATTAAGAGGCCATCTAATTACCTGATAAAGTTTCAAAGAAATTATCGGGCTGCTTTCAACTATCTGTTTCCTTGAAGGTTGTTGGTGCTTAATTGCAGCTATTTTCAGTAGAGCAGTTACCAGATATTTTAAGTTAAAAATGCCTTGCCATTTGCATAACAAATGGCAAGGCAAACAAAAAAGCTAATATTGCAAAGCCAACAGATGAGGTTTCGTCTGCGACAAGTGCACGATCATTTCTCCAAACAAGGTATTTGCCCACGCAAACCACTCCCTAGAAAAATCTTTTGGATCATCAACATTAAAAGATTCGTGAATAAAACCAGTTCCAGCGTGCGTCGCCTTCAAGGTTTTTAAACAATACTTTATCTCTTCCTCGTCGGATGTTGTCAGGATCTGCATCACCATGCCTAACGGCCAGATTTTCCCAACACCTACGTGAGGTCCACCGATTCCTTTAGCAAACTTCCCTTCGTTGAACCAAGGATTATTGGCACTAAGCGAGAATTTTCTAGTAGCGACATAGAGAGGGTCATCCATTTTGCAATACCCGAGGTAGGGCAGAGAAAGTAGATTAGGAATATTGGCGTCATCCATAAATAAATGGTTTCCAAATCCGTCAGCTTCTAACGCATAGATCTTTCCAGCAAATGGATGTACCCCTGCCGCATGTAGGCCTAAAGCCGCGTCGACTTCGATCGCAAGATCGATACAGGTCTTGGCAAATCCAGTATCTTTCAAAATGCTGGTATACATTTCCGCCAATTGTCTTAAAGAAACTACCGCAAACATATTACTAGAAATAAGGAAAGGGTAGAAGGTGGCGTCATCAGATGGACGAAACATCGAATGAATTAAGCCTACTTTTTTAGTGGGATTACCATAGCCGAATCCAAATTGGCTGTCAGTAGGATTTGAGGCACTCCGTCTAAACCGATATGGGCCGCTGTTCTCTTTTCGTTGTTGCTCCTTGAAGGTGCTAACTATGGCCTTCATTGCCCTATTCCAATCCGCGTCAAAAAGTAAGGTATCGCCAGTTGCCTTCCAATATCCATGGGCAAGCCGGATGACATAGCATAGGGAGTCTACTTCCCACTTGCGTTCGTGAACCCCAGGCTTAGTTTCTGTTTCATCATTCCAACCCTTTTTAGTTTTATCATCATAAAAGGAATTGGCATAAGGGTCTATTAATACAAACTCTGCTTGTTTATTTACAACCCCCGCAATAAGTCTTTGCAACTCTTTGTCCTGCTTGCAAAGGGGTAGGTATGGCCATACCTGAGCGCTAGAGTCACGCAGCCACATCGCATCGATGTCTCCAGTAATTACATAAGTCTGAGGTTTACCACCCGTCTCATAAAAATTGACTGTGGTGTCTAGCGTATTTGGATAGCAATTTTCAAACATCCAAGCCAACTCTTTGTCTGCAATTTTCTTTTTAACATTTGAAATGGTCGTCTCTACAGCCTTACTCACAAATTTTCTTTTGGCCACCGGCGGACGCATTGATGTAAAGGCCTCTGCAGCCCAAGATTTACTACCGATGGCAGAGACAGCAATTGTGCTAAGCGCTGTTTTTGCTATGAAATTTCTTCTATTCATGTTTTAAAAATGCTTGATGTGCAGGGTAAGTATGTATTGAATGTAAGTTTAAAAGATTTTTTGGAAATAATCCCCGCATTAGCACAGTATGGTGATTGTTCGTGGCCAATTATTTTATTTTTCGTTTTTAAATTATAACTATATTTATAAAAAATTATAAAATATGAAGAAATATCTATTGCTACTGAGTATTATAGCAGCATACTTTGGTTCAGTCAATGCACAAACTAAAATTGCTTGTATTGGAAATAGTATCACCCAATATTCTGGCTATACAGATAAGCTACAGTCTCTTTTTGGCTACAAGTATGCAGTTACGAATTTTGGAGAATCCGGCACTACGCTTTTATATAGAGGCGACTCTCCTTACATAAAAGTATCCAAGCACATCACTGGTATTTTTAATGCCAAGCCAAATATTATCACTATCAAGCTGGGTACAAATGATTCGAAAAGCCAGAATTGGGACGTATATAAGAAGGAATTTGTAGGAGATTACAATAAACTAATTGATACTTTGCTCCACAATATAAGCCCTAAGCCAAAGATATACTTATGTCTTCCTTGCCCTAGCACTGGAACAGGCAGCTCTATTAATGGAATAAAAATTAGAGACGAAATTATTCCCTTAATCAAGCAAGTGGCTACCCAAAGAAATCTCCCAATCATTGATATTCATACACCCATGATCGATAAAATGAGCATGTTTCCTGATGGTGTTCATCCTAATGCCGATGGGGCTACAGAGATTGCGAAAATTATTTATAATGCACTTATTAATGTCACTCCCACCATTAGGGAAGAAAATAGATTTGCAGAAGCCATTTTATATCCCAATCCAGCTTCCCAAGAATTTTTCCTGGACGCCCATACTGTTTCTGACTATTTGATAAAGGATGCCAGCGGCAAAACAGTTTCTTCTGGTATTTTGAACCCTGGACAAAGCGAGCCTGTTGGTCATTTGGCAAATGGAATATACACCTGCATCATTATGGAAAAAGGTGCAATCAAGGAGGTGAAAAAGTTAACGGTTAATAGGTGATATTTGAACTACTATAAATTCTTAAGAACCGCATTTATTTTATTTGAAAAAAACATGAAGTTTTAACTAAAGACCATGCAACCTGTTCATGCGGACTATTGTCTTAGCAGAAACAACAATAATGATCAATAAATTAAGGATTATTCTTTTAGCCCTCTGTGAAATCTTTAACGCTTGCCGAAGAGACCCCGCTATTGTACCTGCGAGTGTAGACAACGATTATATTCCATTGGTTCATGGTGTTCATTCGAGGTATATGCGAAAAAACATTCGCTTAGGCTCAAGTGAGATCTGGGATATCGATACTATTCACAAAAGAATAGAAAAGGACAGTCTTGTAAGAGGAAAACTTTATACGCAAATAAATTATTTGGGTGATGGCTATGATCAAATCATTAGGAAAGAGGGGAGCAATTATTTTCGGATTTTTGTGAGAGGCAGCGTTACCGATACGATGGAGACATTGATGATGAAAGAGAATGTGATGAAAAATGAATTATGGCAATCTTATCAAGGAAGAGGCGGCGGCGGGATCAGCACTTTTAGGGTTTTAGATGTGAAAGCACAGGATACCATAAATAATATCGTATATAACAATGTTGCGTTAATCAAGGAAGAGTGGGGTACATCAACGAAGGAATACACCCTTCATAAATATGCTGCTGGTATCGGCGAAGTCTATTCTTACCTTCCATATCCTTCATCGCTTCGATTTAACGATGCCGAGTTGATGCGGATCATAAAATGAGGTAAATGGCTATAGATCTAAAAACCTTGAGAAATTAAGGTTTTATTTTTTTAATTTCGGAGGTACAAAATTTATACTCTTGAAACTTACGAAAAACCCCAAAGCCGAAGGCCTCATTTTTGACCTTGATGGAACACTTGCAGACACGATGCCGGCCCACTATATAGCATGGGTAGAAGTAAGTTCAGCGAATGGCTTCGTATTTACGGAAGAGCTTTTTTATAAGCTTGCTGGCACTCCTACCTTCAAAATTGTAGCCATACTCAACGACATGTTTGATAAAGATATGGATCCCGAAGTAACGCATGAGCAGAAAGAACATGCATTCCTAAAACAAATTAAGACCATTAAACCTATCCAATCCGTGATGGACGTGGTAATGGAAAATTATAAAAAGATTCCGATGAGCGTAGGTACCGGTGGGGTTCCCGATGTAGCCGCACTTACGTTGCAAGCAATTGGTGCTGAGAAATACTTCGATATAATAATCACGGCAAGAGATGTCAAAAATTTTAAGCCGGCGCCTGATACATTTCTAGTTTGCGCAGAACGTATGGGAATAGCTCCCGAAAAATGTGAAGTTTTTGAAGACAGTGAGTTGGGACTACAAGCAGCCCGCAGTGCCGGAATGATTGCTACCGACATCAGGCCATTTGCTTAAATTTCCGTGCGGGTTGGCTGCTTTCATTTTTTAGTAACTCCTTAAGCTTAGAATATTGCCTTCTATGGTGCTTCATGTGTATGCTCATAAATTGCAACCACTCCTTCGCACTCAGAGCCCCCATGCTTGGATGCACTACTTTATAGTGAGGACTAGCTGATTTTACTTTCTCCGCTATTGCACTTGCTGCAGCCAATATGTTTTTGAACTTCTGATGCAGCTCCTCTTTATTGCTCGGTTGAGCTGGGATTTTGTCAATAACCTTAGGAACCTTAAACTTCATTGGAGGGAGCCTATTAAAAAATAGAATCACGGCACTACCTAATTTGGGACTTTTGGTATCATATATTCCTTGCTTCTCCACACAAATTTCGATTTGTTTCAGTAAGGTCTGATTGATAAAAATCAGGTGATTAAGCAACTGACCAATCGACCACTCCTCCTCCGAAGGTTTATGATTTAGCTCTGCTAAGGTATGCTTCTCCAACACCTTTACCCAAAAATGATCTTGCTCTTGTATGTTTAGAAATGCTTGAGAAGGGGACATATATCATTGGTAATTATTAGCCAGTATCTTTACGGGGCCATGTGGTAGCTCAACCATTATTCTGATTGCTAAGTTCTTTAATTGACTAACTGACGGACCGCCTAGTAGCTAACGAGTAGGAACGTTTACAAGATAAAACCAGATTGAGCTAGCTTTATTATAAATGTGAGTCACATTTTTATTGAACTTATTCATACCAGGCGTCCCCCACAATTGGAGACAGCTGCTATTAAATGTTGGAAGTGTCGAACAATCTCCATGCAAACTGACAGATTTGCTGTCTGAGCCAGTTGCATTTACCATGAGGCACCTCGATAAATTCAAGCCAAGCTCATTAGAGCTCCGAATTGGCGAGTTTCAAATCTGTCTTGATTTTCCCCGACACTTGTCGGGATCCCAGATTTGCTAACTTTTTTTCAATGCCTGTCCCGATGGCTATCGGGCAAAAAAAGTTAGGACAGTCCGGTGAGGACGATGTTCTATTGATGGGAAATAATCCAGGCAAACAAAAGACTTAACCATCATTTCATCAACGACGTTTCTCTATATATTAAAGCAAGAGCTTTGATAGGTTTAAAACTCCTTCCCATGCGTCTGTTGTATCAACTTCTCCAGCACCCAGGGACTCTTCTTCAGCATCGCCACAGAGATGTTAGTTAACCAAGACTTACCAAACAATTGTTGAATCTTCCTGCCAGCATATAGACGATGATTAAATAATCCTTCCCATTTCACGGAGTAGCCCCTTTCAATTTTCAATAGGTCGAAAGCACCTTCATTTGTATCATAGTTTTCAATCAACTCATCACAAAGAATTTTAGAGGAATGAATGGCCATCGCCATTCCATTGCCACACAAAGGGGTGATCATGCCCGCCGCATCGCCTGCCATGAATACGCCATCTTGATACACGGATTTTTTCTCAAAGGAGATCTCATTTATTACCTCAGGCGTCTCAAACAAAAACTTGGATTCGGAAAAAGCTTTTTTCAAATACGGGTTTTTTGACAATACTTCTTTCTCAAGCTTAGGTATGCTGCCATGTTTTTTCAAATTGTCCCTTGTGGTCATGTAGCAAAGACAAAATTTGTTGTCCTCAATTTTTGATATGCCACAGTATCCATCTTCGAAATTATGAAGTGCAACGGCATCAGCTGGCGAGTCGGTCATGACATGGTACTTCACCCCAATGTAAGGGGACTTGTTGGTGAAAAAACTTCTGCCCATCTCTCTATCCAAATTAGATCTTTTTCCAAAACCACCTATTACAATTTTAGAATTAATATCTTGACCGTTAGATGATGACAGTGTAAAACCGGAACGAGTAGGCACAATCTTATTAGCAGTAGTGTTAAGTAAAAACTCTACCCCTTTTTGTGATGCCTTTTTATATAAATAGTCATCCAATAAATATCTGCTTATTCCAAATCCACCCAGTGGAAGCGGAGCTTTTAAAGTATTTCCATTCGGAGCGGAAACCAATAAGGTGTTTATTTCAGCTGGTCCAAGCTGCTGAGGGTAGGCATCAAGAGACTGTAAGTAAGGCTTTACTTCGTTAGAAATATATTCGCCACAGACTCTTTGTATTGGATAAGATTTTTTTTCTACGACAACGACTTTAAACCCCTCATTGGCCAGGCGAAGCGCAGCCGTTAGTCCCGCAAGTCCACCACCAATTATCGCGACATCGTACATAAAAAGACTAATTAATATTTCTTTTATGCTTCCATCTTTTATGAGACCAAAGCCAATATTGAGGAATTTTCAATATCTGTTGCTCTAACAAGCTTGTATGTAGCTTTGTTATTTCGCCCTCAACAGTCGTAGCAGGTTCGGCCACCAAAAGTTTGTAGTGCATCAGGTAATATCCTCTTTTTACCCTTTCTATCCAGGCATAAACTACAGGATCATTAAATTTTACGGCAATCTTCTCAGTCCCCACAAAAATAGGAGTCTCCTGATTTAGAAATGTTGTCCAATAGGCAAACTCAGCCTCAGGTGTTTGGTCTCCTACAAAAACAGTAGCAATGGCCTCCGCCTTATGCGACGCCATATGCCTCAGCGTTCCTTTCATCGGAACCATTTTACTGCCAAACCTCGTCCTCATTTTATTGACCAACCTATCAAAATAGGGATTATGTAACGGTCTATAGATTATATAAAAGGGATAGTTGGTATTGAGACTTATTGTTGTTCCCGCCCACTCCCAGTTCCCATAATGACCCATTACCAAAATCATTTTCTTCCCTTCTGCATGCCACTGGTTCATGAGTCTATTGTCGGCAAGGTGACATCTTTTTATGGCTTCTTCTTTAGAGATAGTGAGTGATTTAAAGGTTTCTAGAGTCAAGTCGCAGAAATATCGATAGTATTGTTTGGCAATAACTTCGATTTCTGCTTTCGATTTGTCAGGAAAGGAATTGGTAAGGTTGCTATAAATTGTATCCCGCCGGTACTTTAAGATGTAAAAAAGTACATAATACAAGATGTCTGACACAAAGTATATGATGGGAAAGGGCAATAGCGAAAACCCATAAATAAATGGGAGGAATAGATAATATAAAAAAGCTTGCATTACCTAAGTATATTGGTGAACGCTAATGTGACATTGCCTGCTTTCATGAATGGCGCCTTAGATAGTTAAAAACCTTTATTGTCAAAAATCTGTCTTAAATTTAAACAAATAATTATATCCAGATGGTACTTGCTTTCAAAGAATGGTCATATATCGTAGATGCCTTGGGTAAAGGCTTGCAGAACATCATTTTCCGAAAAGGGGGCATTGCCGAGGAAGAAGGGCACTTTACTGTAAGAGGGAATAAATTCATATTATTTCCCACGCTTTTCCACCAAGCAACGAAGTCTATCAAACCAGAGTGGCTAGGTAAACTTGATGGAGAGCAATTTCATACTCAACCGAATCATGTTAAAATTGAATATTACGCTCAGGTATTAGAGCAGAGACTGATAAAAGATTGGGCAGTAATAGAAAAATTCTACCAACACCATGCCTGGAGCAAAGATATTATTGAAGAGCGATACAATCGTTGGGAGAGAAATGTAAATCTATTGCTTGTTCAAGTTTATAAGCTGCCCACTCCCCAAATTATTTTACTAAAACCAGAATACGAAGGCTGCAAATCGTGGATAGAACTGGATGAAGAGATTGCCCTCTCAGGCAAACCCGTCATCCCGCAATCTATTAAAGGAAGTTATTTTTAGTTATAGGGCTATTTAAATTGGTATGTCATTCCAATACCGTTTCCCGGACCAATTACAGGATAGATTGAAAGTCCATTGTTTTTTGCTTTGTGTAGGTGAGGCACAATGGTCCCAATAAAAGCACCTGCGGCGATTCCTACAATTAAATCCGACGGAAAGTGCATGCCAGATGTATATCTGAAATAGGCAACGGCTGCAGGAGGGATCAAGGCGACACCATACAGCCAAGGCGTCAACTTAGAACCAGGGTTGTAGTCATGATAAACTTTTACAGCAAAGAAAGTTGCCATTGCCGACGCTGCCGCATGGCCACCATAAAAGGAATTAAAAGAACCCCTTCTTATCCTTCTTAAAGGGTCTTCCTGGGGATTAAATACATAAGGCCGTATGCGGTTTACATGGCCAACTCCCCATGAATAGGCATTCGCCATAATGGCACTGCTTTCCAGTAGTATAACACCTACTTTTAAGGCATCACTTTTAATGTTTTTGTCGGCAAGAAGAGCCAGGGGCAAAACAAAAGATCCATTGAGCAACCAATCTGATATTTTCATGTCTCGGTAGGCTTTGTCAGCTGTATGCTGTCTGGTTGCGCCTCTGTCAAATGCATTCACATCCTCAGGGCCATAGGTGGTAAGCAATGCAGGGTCAATTCCTGGCTTGCTTTTCAGAAATTGTATTCCGAAATAGTTCGTTACCAAGCCGACCCCAATGATAGGGTAGGTCACCCATGGATTTATCTTTTTATAAACCTGTTTTTTAGCTACAATAGAATCTTGCTGGGCATTTACATTTATAATGAATAGAAAACTTAAAAAAAATAAAATAGAATGCTTCATTAGTATGGTGAA
>DASVUU010000651.1:0-8835 GCA_036386935.1 Cytophagaceae bacterium
ATAAGATCGCTTTTTTTTATGCTATGTGCTAGAATTGAAGTATTAATCACCTATCCCCAATAACAAAAAAATCCCAGCAAGCTGGGATTTTTTACTCTTAAAATATGGATATGGATTACTTCTTTTTCTTCTCGTCTCCACCTTCACCTTCAGCCTGACCTTTAAGTGCTCTAGGAACCTCAATAGTAACGATTGGAAGGGATTTATTATTCAAGATAGTAAAATTCTCAGCTGTCAAATCGCCGATTTTTGCAGATTTATTCAAGTCAAGATTAGCAATATCAACTTCAATGAAATCAGGTAGATTTTTAGGCAAAGATTTTATTTTAATTTTTTTAATCTTTTGCACCAACTTTCCTCCTTTTTGCACACCCGGAGCTGTACCTACAAACTTCACAGGAATGTCCATTTTCACTTCTTTGTCTTCATTCAACTCTAGGAAGTCAGCATGCAGGATCATTTCATTTACAGGATGAAACTGTATGTCCTGTAATATACATGTGTACTTGGTGTTATCTACAGACAATTCTACTTTGTGTGCACTAGGCGTGTAAACTAAATCTCTAAATAAGAACATTGGCGCATAAAAATGTACTTGATCTTTACCACCATACAATACACACGGCACATTTGAATCTATTCTCAAATTTTTAGATTCTCTTTTACCGAGATTTGCTCTTTTAAACCCTATAATCTCAATTGATTTCATTGTATTATTTTTTTATTTTTTCAGATAAGAAGCTCATTGGAGGAATTCGCATCCCTCTTATTCTGATGATAATTTTTAAAGCGAATTCGAATATTTTAAATGAATAAAGAACTAATGGAGTCTTTATCTTGAATCTTTCTTATAGCCTTTGCAAAAAGATCAGCAACCGTAAGGACCTTTATTTTATCGGAAACTTGTCGTACTGGAATAGTATCTGTCACTACAAGCTCTGTCAATACAGACTTCTCAATTGTATCTACTGCGTTTCCGGAAAGAATAGGGTGAGTACATATAGCTCTTACACTCTTAGCCCCCTTGTCCATGATTATTCCAGCTGCTCTGCAAATAGTACCTCCTGTGTCGATAAGATCATCTACCAACACAACATTAGCTCCTTCGACATCTCCAATCAATTGCATAGAAGCAACTTCACCAGCTCTTTTTCTATGCTTATCGCAAACGACTAATTCAGCCTCCAAAAATTTAGCAATATTTCTTGTCCTGGCTACTCCGCCTACATCGGGAGAAGCAAAAACTAAATTGTCTAACTTTAAATTTCTAAGATAAGGAACAAATATAGCTGCGCCATCCATGTGGTCCACAGGAATATCGAAAAATCCTTGTATCTGTCCGGCGTGAAGGTCACAAGTCATTAACCTGTCTGCACCGGAAGCGCTCAAAAGATTAGCGACTAACTTCGCTGCAATTGAAACCCTTGGTTTGTCTTTTCTGTCTTGTCTGGAATATCCGAAATATGGAACAATTACGGTAACATAAGCTGCCGATGCTCTCTTAGCAGCATCAATCATTAAAAGCAGCTCCATTAAATTGTCAGCGGGGGCAAAAGTGCTTTGTATTAAAAAAACATCGCTCCCTCTTACCGACTCATCAAAACTTACGTTTATCTCACCATCATTAAATCTAAGGCTCGTAACATTACCCAGATTTTTACCATATGAACTAGCAATTTGCTCTGCAAGATATCTGGATGATGTACCGGAAAATATTTTGATGAAAGACATTTCTGAAGTTTAGATTAAGTTTAATTTCAGATTTGACCTGAAATTAAACTTTAAAATTTGAGTTGTCCGACTAGGGCTCGAACCTAGACTCTTCTGGACCAAAACCAGACGTGTTGCCAGTTACACCATCGGACAATGCTATTTGCATTTATTTGGGAATGCAAACTTAGTATTTATTAGAACTTATTGCAAACATTTATTGAATCTTTATCAACAAAAAAAAGCAGGACCTTGCGTCCTGCTTTTCCTATCAAATAATTAGATTAAAATTTAGCTGAAAGACCAAGTCTCACAAGTGGTCCGCCTATTCCACCTTCAGCCATAAATCCGATATGATCTGTGAAGAAATAACGTAACCCAAACCCAACACGTGTCGCAAGTGAACCAGGAACCGTGAATGATAAATCCGGAGCGCTAGCATCATTACTTTTAAATTCAGTTTTAAAAGAACCATAGCCGGCGCCAACCGTCAAATATGGATCTAATTTATCGTTGCTACCAAAGTGGAAGTTTACCCTTGGTAAAATTCTCAATCGATTGAATTGATACTCATAGCTGTAGCCAGCCTCTTCTGCTTTTATTCTTGTTGTAGAATAAGTTGCCTCTAGTCCAATACCAAACTTTTCACCTATAAGATACTCTGCTGTAAGACCTAATGGACCAACAGTAGTTACTTTAGGAACATCAAATGCAGTTTTAGCCGCTGATTTCAAAATTGCTGACAAAAGGTTAGGGAATCCATAAAAACCGTCAATTACAAAATTTCCCTTTTCATAGACCTGCGCCGATGACTTAAAAGCGGAAAATTGAAGGGTTAGAAAAATCGCAATAAAAAAGTACTGTTTTTTCATAATAAATTATTTGGTTTAGTTAATTAGGTCAAAGATAGTTGACCATTAAACCACTAGCACGATACAAAATTATTTTTGTTACGTCGTATTTAAAGCGTCAATGTAATATTTAATTAGAATAAAACTATTAATGCACCAATAGCAGGTCTACATGATAGAAAAATGGAGAAGGTGTTTCAACTGATGCTATATATATCCTTTATCAAAACCACCTGAGCATTAATATTGTAATTAATGAAATTGGTTAATCATTACATTATCCCAAGCTCTGCTTTAGAGAGTAAGTTTTTCTTTCTTTTCTAATCAAAAAAAAGCTAAATATTGGAACTATTTCTCTAAGATTGAGTGCAGCGCATTATTATATAAACCCTTTGCTTTCGAGCCAGCTAGAATCTCAGCCCTATCTACGACAAAACCATCTGTTGTTACTTCGCCTATTTTTTTAAATGGTATTTTTTTACCGGCTAGGTATTCCTCAATGCCTATATTATTTGTAGTAACTATCACCCGACTTTGGCTTTCACCAAATAGCCACGCATCTTTTCTAATCCCACTTTCAGAAGTAACTTCAAACCCCTTGTTATTAGCCATTGCAGACTCTGCCAAGGTCACAAACAAGCCTCCTTCTGAAATATCATGAGCGGATAATATTAGCTTTTCCTTGATCAATTCTGAAACTGCATTCTGAACCGCATACTCTTCTTCCAAATCAAAATGCGGAGTTGATGACGCCTTGATACCATGGTAGGAATATAAATATTCAGAACTTGAAATATCGTTTCGCGAGGTGCCAATTAAATAAATCGAATCTCCTTCATTCTTGAAACCCAAAGTCATCTTATTTGACATATCCTCCATTAGTCCTAGCATACCTATAGTAGGAGTTGGAAATACAGGACCCTCGTAAGACGATTGGTTATAGAAGCTTACATTTCCTCCAGTAACTGGGGTCTGAAACTTTTCACAAGCTTTTTTCATTCCTTTGATTGCCCCAACAAATTGCCAATAAACCTCTGGATTGTATGGATTGCCAAAATTCAAACAGTTGGTGATTGCTAAGGGCTCACCTCCACTACAAACTATGTTTCGAGCCGCTTCTGCAACAGCTATTGCACAACCTTCTTCAGGATCTGCATTTACATATCGGGAATTACAATCTACCGTAAGCACTAAAGCTTTTTTAGTACCTTTTACAGCCACAACAGCTGCATCGGAGGAGCTATTAGTGCTCATGTTGGCGGTCCCCACCATTGAGTCGTATTGCTCATATATCCAGCGTCTCGACGCTATGTTAGGATGACTAATTAAAAATTCGGCGATCTTTTCTAAATCATTTGGTTCCGCAATACTATTGATATCAAACTTTTTATATTCCGCATAGTAGGCTGGCTCTTTGTATTCTCGCGTGTACACAGGTGCACCTCCACCTAGAACTAGATCATCGGCAGGTACGTCTGCTGCCAGCTCGCCATTTTGATAAAACTTCAATCTTTTGGTATCAGTTACGACGCCTATCTGCGCGCAATTCAAGTCCCACTTATCAAATATCTTGTGTACTTCTTCTTCCTTTCCTTTTTCCACTACGATGAGCATCCGCTCTTGAGATTCAGACAGGAGGATTTCGAAAGGGACCATATTGGCTTGTCTTGTCGGAACTTTATCAAGCCAAATATCCATCCCATGTTCTCCCTTCGCGCTCATTTCAGAAGTAGAGCAAATTATTCCCGCGGCACCCATATCCTGTATTCCTATTACACAACCGGTAGCTATCACTTCAAGAGTAGCCTCTAGCAATAATTTTTCTTGAAAAGGGTCTCCCACCTGCACTGCTGGAAGGTCATTCACTGAATCTTCCGTAATATCTTTAGATGCAAAGGCTGCACCATGTATTCCATCTTTTCCCGTCGCGGACCCAACTATAAATACCGGATTTCCTACCCCGTACGAGATAGCCTTGGCAGTTTTATTTGTTTCCACGATACCCGCGGAAAAAGCATTTACCAATGGATTGACATTATAGCACTCATCAAAATATACCTCGCCTCCAACTGTAGGTATCCCAAAGGCGTTCCCATAGTTACCAATTCCTTTTACAACCCCTCGCATCAACCACTTCGTTTTTTCCAGATTCAAATTTCCAAACCTCAGAGAGTTTAATTGAGCAATCGGGCGGGCGCCCATAGTAAATATATCTCTATTGATCCCCCCAACCCCAGTCGCTGCACCTTGGTAAGGCTCTAAGGCGGAAGGGTGATTGTGAGATTCTATCTTAAAAACACATCCAATACCATCCCCGATATCTACCAATCCAGCATTTTCTTCGCCAGCCTTTGCAAGCATTCTAGGAGAATCTTTAGGTAACTTCTTCAACCATGTGATAGAATTTTTATACGAGCAATGCTCTGACCACATTACCGAGAAGATACTTAACTCAGTGAAATTAGGGACCCGACCCAATATCTCCTGGATCTTTTGGTATTCTTCTTCCAAAAGCCCTAGCTTCTTTGCGGTTTCTATAGTTGTAAGTTCTTTTTCCACGGTGATTCGATGAGGTTATGAATTCAAGTCGCAAATATATTCAAATGAAATGAAGATGTGACGCAAAAAATATTCACAAAGTCAAAAATGAGACATTCGAGTATTGTTTACAGCTTAGGGTTTAGACGAACGATGTAAATTTTAGGACGTGTCCCCGACGAAGTGGTCGGGGTCAGGCCATTCGCTTGTAGTCCTCGTTCCGCCGAAAAGCGGACTCCGGGCTACCGCTGCTGTCCTTCACGCAAAGTTCTTTAATTGAGATAGATCTAAAAGACTTGAAAATGGTGTGTCTGTCGGTTAGGGAGAAGTAAGATCTTCTAAATTTTGACTATACTAATTCCAAAATTCCAGAGGCTTCGAGCCTACCAATGACAATGTGGTTGATTTTGTCAATCGTATTCGAATTAAAAGATGATTGAATGATTTTTTCCCAACCAATGTCATCCCGACAAAGGAGGGACCTGGCGTTTTGCGTTTCAGAATAAGAGTTTGAAAAAGGATGGGTAATTCTCATTCCAGAATATAGATCCCTCCTACCCTCGGGATGACGATGATGGGAATATAGATCCCTCCTACCTACCAATGACAAGTGCTTGTCATTCACATCAAGCACTTTTTCTAAGTGTTAAAACTAAGCAAAAACTAAAAAGTAAGACACCATCATCCTGACGTAAGGAAGGATCTTGTTTCTTGAAAGCGAGGAAATAAGAATTGCAAAAAAATTGTATAGAACGCGAACAATAAAATAATTACCTAAAAGAACACAGACACTTCGTGCCTTGGCAAGACAAATATCAGCTTAGCTTTTTAATGGGGGTGACAGGTCAGAAACAGATTCACTTTGGAGCCTCCCCTTTAAACGCACAAAGCCCAATCAACTGATCAGGCTTTGTATTCCTTTAATGAAAAAAATATTCTATTCGTAGTAATTCATGATTGCATACTCTCCTTCTTGGAGGTATTTATTTTTCTTCATCAATTTAAGATCGGAAGCCATCATATCTTTCACAAGGCCTTGCAAATCATATTTAGGTTTCCAGCCCAATTTAGTCTTAGACTTTGTCGGATCGCCAATGAGAAGCTCAACCTCCGTAGGACGGAAATATCTAGGATCGACAGCAAGTACCTCCTTGCCAATTTCAACACTATAATCAGGGTTGTTGCATTTTACTACATACCCTTTTTCATTAACGCCTTCACCTTTAAATTCTATTTCTATTCCAGCCTCTGCAAAAGACATTCTAACAAAGTCTCTTACGGTAGTTGTTACTCCAGTAGCAATAACATAGTCTTCCGGAACATCTTGCTGAAGGATTAGGTACATAGCCTCTACATAGTCCTTGGCATGCCCCCAATCTCTTTGTGAATCAAGATTTCCCAGATAAAACTTCTCTTGCAATCCCATTGAGATTTTGGCAACAGCTCTGGTAATTTTTCGGGTTACGAAAGTTTCTCCCCTTATCGGAGACTCGTGGTTGAAAAGTATTCCATTGCAGGCGTACATTCCATAAGCTTCTCTATAGTTAACAGTGATCCAATACGCGTACAACTTAGCGACTGCATATGGGCTTCTTGGGTAAAACGGAGTGGTTTCGCTTTGAGGAACAGCCTGCACTAGACCGTACAATTCACTAGTAGAAGCTTGATAAATTCTTGTTTTTTTGGTCAATCCAAGAATCCGGATTGCCTCTAGTATTCTCAAAGTACCTATCCCATCAGCGTTTGCTGTATATTCTGGAGTATCAAAACTGACATGAACATGGCTCATCGCAGCAAGATTGTATATCTCGTCGGGCTGAACTTCTTGAATAATCCTTATCAAATTTGTAGAGTCCGTCAAATCGCCATAGTGCAATTTGAAGTGAACATCTTTTTCGTGTGGATCTTGATAAAGGTGGTCTATTCTGTCCGTATTGAACATAGACGCCCTTCTTTTTACCCCATGAACAATATAGTTTTTCTTAAGTAAAAATTCTGCCAGATATGCACCGTCTTGACCGGTGATTCCTGTAATAAGTGCTACTTTAGCCATGCTTGGTTATAAAAGATGTGTTGATTTTTAATTGAAACGAACTTCGAAGATAAGTAAGCTGATAAAATTTTGAAAGAATAAATAGAAATAAATCCCTTGCTGATTGAAATATACTATAATTTCTTGGGTGGCTCCATTACATTACCACAATTTTTACAAGTTCTATTTGCTAGGGATCCATAGAATTTATCCATAACTAGAGGCAGCTGCTTCACAATATCGCTCACCTCCACATATTCTTCATATAGCTTCTCATTGCAATTTTCGCAGAACCAAAGAAAACCATCTTTTTCCCCAGCTCTTCGATATCTCTCTATTACCAAACCAATGGTGGCTGCAGTGCGACAAGGGGAGTGTGGCGTCTTCCCCGGAAGAAGAAATATCTCCCCTTCTCGTACAGGTATCTCAACAATCTTGCCTTCCTCGACTATTTTCACCACAATGTCGCCTTCTAATTGATAGAAGAACTCTTCACCTTCATTGTAATGGAAATCTTTCCTTGAATTTGGTCCCCCCACGACCATTACAATAAAATCGTCGTTGCCCTTGTATACCTGCTGATTTCCAATAGGTGGCTTTAATAAATGTCTATTCTCATCTATCCATTGTTTTATATTAAAAGGCCTTTGTATCATTATTTTTGATTTTTAGAAATAATTAAATTTTTTACCAGAAAGTCTGTCATCATGGTATATAAATGATAACGAGTATTTCCTCCTGCAATGCTATGGTTTTTATCAGGATAATGGAATGAGGTAAAATGTTTATTGTTTTTGATCAGGGCACGTTCCATTTCGATCGCATTTTGAACGTGCACATTGTCATCTGCTGTACCATGAACTAATAAATAGGCTCCTTTCATTTTTGCCGCATGCGTCAAAGGAGAGTTGTCATCATAACCTTTAGGATTTTCTTGTGGAGTACCTAAAAATCGTTCCGTATAGATCGTATCATAAAATCTCCAGCTAGTTACAGGTGCCACCGCTATCCCAACTTGATAATATTCTGCCCCTAGAGTCATTGCCAGTGAAGCCATATATCCTCCAAAGCTCCAACCAAATATTCCGATTGTCGCTTTGTCTATAAAATTATAGGTTCCTAAAAATTTTGCAGCAGTGATCAGATCCTTTGCTTCAAGGCCTCCAAGATTATTTTGGGTCATTTTTTTAAAATTAGCCCCTCTCCCTCCTGTCCCCCTATTATCTATAGTCGCTACAATGATGCCTCTTTGAGCAAGCATTTGAAACCATACATAATTGATGCCTCCCCATTCATTCTTGACCATTTGTGAACCAGGCCCACCATAAACATAGACCAAGACAGGATATTTTTTCTTCGGGTCGAAATTCGAGGGCTTAATTAGATTACCATAAAGCACTTCACCATCTTCTGCATTGAAAGTAAAGTTTTCTGGTGTCTTTATGTCTAGACTTGTCAATCGATTTGATAAGGTCTTATTGTTTCCTAATTCCTCCAGAATCTTACCATCCTCTAGGTTAAAAATTTGCGAAGTAGGTAGCTCCGAGATACTGCTGAAATTGTCGATAAAACTTCGATAGTCAGGGCTTATTTCTACTTCATGCGTACCTGCAGCTTTGGTGAGCTTAGTTTTTCCTTTTCCATTTAAGTTTATTGAGTATAGATGCCTTTCTAGGTGTGAAACCTCGGTTGAGGTAAAGAATA
>DASVUU010000652.1:0-5992 GCA_036386935.1 Cytophagaceae bacterium
AGAGTACCCGCAGAATCAGAAATCTCTACCTCAGCTACCGGAGGGCGGTTGCTCCTGTTAAAATCTATTCTGCTTAAGCTGGCCTCTGGATTGGCAGCAAACCAATTCTGCCCATACTCCAGAACGTAGAGTGTTCCATCAGGAGAAAACTCCATGTCTATAGGGTGATGTAATTTTAATGCCGAAAAAATTGGCTCAAGCGATTGTAAATGACCTTTCTTGTCAAACCTGGCGGCTACAGCTAAGTCACGCATCCAATCATAGACGATCATTGTAGAATCATAATACCTGGGGAATTTGTCGATGTTATTCTTATAGTCGCTAAAGAAATAGAAAGGTCCTGCCATGGCTGTTCTTCCACTTTTCCCCAGGGAAGGAAACGCTTTGCTAGCGGAGTAAGAATACCAAATTATTGGCTTTTGCGCTGGCGGTAGTACATTGACTCCAGTATTGTTTACCGAAAAATTAGTTGGCTTTTCAGGATTATTTTTTTCTCCAATCTCTCCGGTGGCAAAATTGAACCGAGGATAGGCCTTATTATCCCCAATGAAATAAGGCCATCCAAAATTTCCTGGCTTCCTCGCCTCATTAATTTCATCATAACCCTGAGGGCCTTGCAATCCATCTTCACCGGCATCCGGACCTACATCACCCCAATACACATAATTGTTCTTCGTATTAACGGTAATCCTGTAAGGGTTCCTACATCCCATCGCGTAAATCTCTGGTCTTCCTTTAGACCCGTCTTTAGGAAACAGATTTCCTTCCGGTATGGTGTATGTGCCGTCCTCTTCCGGGTGGATCCTCAAAATTTTCCCTCTTAAATCATGTGTATTTGCTGACGTTCCTTGTGCATCGAAGGGAGCTCTCCCAGGCCTTTCATCCTGTGCGGAATAGCCAGAAGAAGCGTGTGAGTTCGTGTTGTCGCCTACCGCAATGAAGAGATTTCCGTTTGCATCAAACGCAAGAGAACCTGCAGAATGGCAACATTCCTGCCGTTGGGTAGGAATTTTAATTACTATTCTTTCACTTTTTAATTCCAAAAAATGTTCGTCAAAAGTAAAGGTTGAAACATGTTGAACAGCTATCTCTCCTGCTGGGGAATAAAAAACAAAGATTCTCTTATTAGATGAATAATCCGGATCAATTGTGATTCCTAACAGTCCATCTTCGAGGTCGTCAAATACGTTGAGGTGATGTATTTGGCGCGTTACCTCCGTTTTAGGATCAAATAATAAAATCCTACCTCCTCGCTCAATGAAAAATACTTTGCCATCAGGGGCAACAGCAAGCTCCATCGGTTCATCAAGAGCGGTAGAGACGATGGTTTTTGAAAATCTATTTTGCTCGGGCACCTCAGCAGTTTTTGACCTTGAGTAATCTCGTTCGTTGTCACCGATGGCATATTCAATGCCTCCTAAAATATGAGAAAGAAACAAAGAATCTTTATAGCCTTCTTCTGTGTGTCCTCCTCCGCAATAAAATACACGACCACCATCATACTCTTGGTACCAAGATATTGGATGCTTGCTTCCGTTAGTTTCTCCTGTGTAGGTTCTATCATCTAATGACAGGAGCACATGCAAGTGGTTGCTAATATTTTTAAAATTGTACCACTCGTCGGTACGCCTCCATTCATCAGGTAATCCCTTTGTGGATGCATGATCGTGGTCTTTCACATGAATAGGGGCCTTCCGTATTTCAGAATGACCATTAAAATAGCCCCCGACGAGCTTTCCGTACCATGGCCAATCGTATTCCGTATCGGCTGCTGCGTGAATCCCGACAAACCCACCACCTGCTTGTATGTATCGCTCAAAAGCTGCTTCTTGGTGAAAATCAAGAACATCACCACTAGTATTGAGAAATACGACTGCAGAATATTTCTTTAAGTTATTCCCGGAAAAACTGGAGGCGTCTTCTGTGGTATCTACAGAAAATCCATTTTTATTCCCTAAATCGATAAGGGCGAGCTTTGCCGGTTCAATAGAACTATGTCTATCTCCTAAAGTCTTTGAAAAAACTAGTATTTTTTTATCGTTTTTCTTTTTACAGCTGGATAAACTAACGGATAACAGCAACAGAAAGAATATAATTGATTTTGATAAGTGTATTCGCACAGGCAATTGTAAGTACGTTTAATTTTAATTGCAATATCTACAGAAGCCTCCTTAACAGTTACTTCATCTCGGGATAGTCCTAATTTAACGGTCAGTGCCTCATTTCATAATTGTATTTTTTACAGTAATCTTTCCCGTAAACTTTATATTTTGACTAGAGGTCCCTACCATAATTTTAAAGTCTCCTGGCTCCACTACACGTTTCATGTCTATATTCCACATTTGCAAATGTTCTGGCTTTACAGGAATATTGACGGTTTGGGTTTCCCCAGGGCTTACGGATATTCTTTTGAATCCTTTAAGTTCTTTTGTAGGTCGAGAAACACTTGCGTATTCATCATGAATGTATAGTTGTACTACTTCATCTCCAGCAAATTTTCCAGTATTAGTGACCTTTACACTTACAACAACGCTGTCGGTCGCACTAATCGTTGCCTTGGAAATTTTGAAATCTGTAAGTTCAAAAGTGGTATAACTAAGTCCATGGCCGAACGGAAACTCTGGTTCAAGTCCGAAACCGAGGTATTTACCGTTAGGTTTTGGAGGAAGCATATTGTAGGTAAAGGGTACTTGTCCCACGGTTTTAGGGAAAGTAATAGGAAGCTTCCCGCCGGGGTTGTTATCTCCGAAGATAGTTGAAGCAATGGCTTGTCCTCCCTGCTGCCCAGGGTACCAAGCCGAGAGCACTGCTGGTATCTTATCTAGCCATTTATTCATCGTGATAACATTTCCCGATTGTAAGACCACCACGAGAGGCTTACCAGTTTTAGAAAGCTCAAGGATCAACCTCTCCTGTCCCTCGTCAAGATCTAAGGTGGCTCGATCCCCATTTTCATCCTCAAACATTCCTACTACTGCAACCACAACATCCGCCTTTTTAGCTTGCTCTAGGGCAGCTTTAATTCCACCAAATAGATCCACGTTCCAACCGACTTTTGCAAATGATTTACCCCCCATCTCTCTGTATTCCACCTTTATTTTATATTCTTTTCCTTTTTCAAATTTAAAATCAGTGGACTCTACAAAAAGTGAGTTAGAGGGCCCAGGCCACATGTTGATCACTAATTTTTCATCAATAAAAAGCTTCATGGCATCATCTCCATTCACACCTATTGTGTAGGTGCCACTTCCTGGTGACATGAGATAGCCTGTCCAACGTACAGTAAACAGATCTTTATCAAGGCCATTTGGAGATCCTTCTTTCCAATCAAAATTAATTTGTGGATCTATCTTTGAAATTTTAGGTGTTCCTGAAAATTCTCCGTTATCAAAATATTCTGCGACAAGTCCTGGCGAAGCTTTTCCATTTTTTTTATGGAAAAAATATTTTTGCTCAATGGCAGGATAATAGGTGTAACCTAACTCTACTCCTTTTTCAAACACCACATTTGCTTGTGGCAGTAATTCCTTTATTCCTTCCACCACACTGATATCTTTTCTACCCCAACCAGCATAATGATTTATAAGAAGCCGATCTCCCAAAGGGCCTACTACCAATACATTTTTTACTTTTTTTGAAAAAGGCAGTGTATTTCTTTCGTTCTTTAATAAGACCATGCTTTTTTTTGCGATTTCCAACGATAGCTTTTGATGTTCCTTGGAATTGTTGATAAGCGTTGCTTTTTCTGGGTCTACGTACGGATCGTCATATAAGCCTGTTCTAAATACTTGCCTCAACATTCTACGAGCAGATTCTGTCACAGTATGCTCACTCACTAATCCTTCCTTCTCAGCCTGTATCATAGGCTTCCGATAAAAAGCATCTGGGTTAGATAATGCGAAATCACAGCCAGCGTTAATTGCTTTAGCAGCCACCATCGTTCTACTACTGTCGATGCCAAAATCATCAAGGATAAAATCCAATGCGTCGCCATCGGACATAATGACCCCATCCATTCCCCACTCTCCTTTGATAACTTTTTTCATCAACCAGTCATTTTGTGCACAGGGTATTCCGTCGATGGTATTGTAAGCCATCATTACAGATTTTGATCCTCCCTCTTTAAATGCGGCCTCATAGGGTGGAAATTCATATTCCCTTAAATATCTTTCAGAGTAAAAGGTGGGTGTTCCAAATCTACCTTCATGTCCTGTATTGCCAGCAAAATGTTTAAGAGTGGTTACCACTCCCTTGCCCTCCATGGTTTTTACATAAGCTACGCCCATTCGTGATATTAAATAAGGATCTTCCCCATAGGTTTCTCCGGACCTTCCCCACCTAGCATCTCTGGCGATATTAAGTACAGGAGAGAGTACCCACTTCACTCCTCTCGCTTTTACCTCATCTCCTATAACGTCTGCTACAGTGCTGACGGCTTGAGGGTCAAAGCAGGCGGCTTGTCCCAATGGAACCGGAAAAGAGGTGCCGCCATTGCCCATATAAGCGAAAATCGCTTCAGCCTCTTTAAATGCAGGTATTCCAAACTTTGTTTTCTCTTTCAGATATCGGGTTACCTTATTGTATAATATTGCTGCTTCCTTGGGTTCCAACGCGTTATTTAAGCTTCCCATCATTCCGGAGCTCATCCTTCCTATAGGCAGTGTATCTGGATTAATAATTAGCAGCGAAACTTTCTCCTCCAAAGTCATCCTTGAGAGGAGGTCATTCACCCTGGTTTCTACAATCTGGTTTTTGTCTTTGTATAGAACGGTTTGAGAAAATGTTCTGTAGCTATAAATGATCAACAGAAAGAGAAGAGCGGGAACATTAATGCACTTTTTCATTATTATTTTTAATTTTCTAGTGAAAAGTACCAACTAAATTTGACGTTTTATGCACTCAGCCATGGCCTCAATATAAAAAATAAGGGAGCGAACTGACGTTACAAAGTGATTATTTAAAAATTAACTTACTCGTAATCAGATGCCCTCAAGGGTAGTCATGTGAATATTTACTATTATTAGAAAGTCAAGCACAAATTCTATCTTTGTTCTACGTTGATCATAGGTACATTGAAAGAACATTTAGAATTTTAACAACCAGGACGTAGACGATCTAATTACGAACCTCACCCAAAATTCATTGAAACATTCGCCTTTGTTGTTGCTCATTTTCGCCCTTTCATTATCAGCTTTTATTGGGAAAAGCGATGATATACCACTTACAAAAATTAGCGACGATATCAAAGGGGCCAAAATGGATTACCTATTATACATGCGTGGGAGTCAAGGTCCATTTGATACTACATTTATTGAGAATGTTCAGCTTGGAGATTTTAAGAAGGTTAAAGATCCTTTTAGAGTTTCTAATTCTGATTGTTCTCCCTCCCTTACCCTCACCAAAGTTGTCTTTCCTAAAAGGAGTGTTGGATATGTAATATATTATCAAGGCTTCAACAGCGTAAAAGTATTCGTTAAAAACGCTTATGGTAAAGTGGAAGAGCTAACCCAAACAGATCCAGTCAATTTTTTATCATTCTCTAAAAATGAATTTGTCTTCTATATAAGTCCGGTACCAGGGGATACCTTGGAATTCTATTCTATTTTACGATCTAATCTTAAGGTGGGACTTGAAATGCATCTATATAGGGTCGATTACTTCTTTACCCTCAACCTTTGGCACAAAATAACTTCGATATCTTTCCTCGTTATTGTTGGGTTGTCAGTCATTTTCGTACTACTTTTTGCCGGTAGCAATAGTGAAAGGATCTATTGGCTATATTTTTGGTATCTGACAAGCGCTTTCTTCTACCTGGCTTATTCCTGGAACCTCATGAGCCCATTGAAGTGGCTAATAAGAGAGCAGTATTATCAAGTAACTCTGCCTTATATCTCCATGACGGTTGCCGTATTTTTTTACGGCTTAGAATATTTAAGAAAGTTTAAAATTTCGCTTTATACGCCTAAGCAGATAAAAATATGGGTCGCAACCA
>DASVUU010000653.1:0-7884 GCA_036386935.1 Cytophagaceae bacterium
AAATAAAAGGAAAGAGCGTCAATATAGACGTACCCCTACCTTTGCAAAAGATACTATCGGAGGTTTGGGAAGGTTTTTATACTACAACTTTTCTTTAAATTTCAGCTTAAATCCAGATGCTTTTAAGAAAAAAAGTCGAAATGATGTTAGCACACCGGCAGAAAACTTTGTACAATCAAACCCAGATTTGTACATCGATTTTAAAATTCCTTGGAATATCGTACTGTCCTACCAAGCGACATATGAAAACTTAAGGGTGAAGGGGTTCATAACGAACTCAATACAATTTAGTGGTGACTTGAGCATCACGGAAAACTGGAAATTGACTCTAAACTCATCCTACGATATATTGAATAAGGTATTGCCAGGCGGTAACATAGGGATCGTAAGAGACCTGCATTGTTGGTCTATGTCTTTAAATGTTTCCCAGTTTGGTAACGAATACCGATATTTCTTCAACATTAATGCAAAGTCTTCTTTATTGCAGGATTTAAAACTTACAAAGAGAAGCCCCGGCTTGATGAATAATTTTATGTATTAACGACGGCAGACCGGTTAAGAAAGGCCGTGAATTTAAAAGAAAGTTTAGCTACTAAACCTGTAAAACGTACCAAGAGGTAATTTTTTTTCAAAGCTATCCTGGAGGTACAATTCACCCATTTCAGGATTCGAAACCTGGCCGAAGATAGACTTTACTAAAGTCTCCTGTACCAAAGCGGAGAAGCCAATAGAATATAGATTTAAAATAAAAAAATGGTCTCGTGGATCTAGAAGTGCCTTGCAATGATGGATCATTTCATTGAGATGTTCTTCGATGATCCACCTTTCGCCATCTGGCCCACGACCATATGCAGGGGGATCTAAAATAATACCGTTATAAGTATTATTTCTCTTCACTTCCCTCTTTACAAACTTCAATGCATCTTCTACCACCCAGCGGATGTCTTTCTGATTGGACGCCTCCATGTTCTCCCGAGACCAACTAATTACCTGCTTTACTGAATCTACGTGTGTAACGTCTGCGCCTGCTGCCTTTGCTGCAAGGGATGCCCCCCCAGTATAAGCAAATAAATTAAGAACCTTCTTGGCCGCAATTGGCAGAGCTTTAGTCTTTTCAAAAATAAAATCCCAGTTCGAAGCTTGTTCCGGGAAAATACCTACATGTTTGAAAGAGGATAGACCTAATCTAAACTTCAATTGCAAACTTTCTTTATTATAGTCTACAAACCATTGTCCAGGCATGCCTTTTTTCAAAATCCATTCCCCTTTGTCACCCGCCAGGCTATCAGACTTGTCTTTTTTAAATATGGCATTGGCACGCTTCTCCCAATCTACTTCACTTAGCGAAGGGTTCCATACTGCCTGTGGTTCAGGTCTCGAAAGTATGAACTTGCCGAAGCGCTCCAGCTTTTTGTAATTTCCAGAGTCAACTAGCTCATAGTCTTTCCAATCTGTAGGGGTAAGTAAAAGCAATTTCTTCAGTGTTTAATTAAAATCTCACGCCAATATTCAACGCACCGCTTGCATAAAAGAAATAATGATCCTCTGTATAAGTATATCTATTGCCATTATTGACGGAATAAAAATAGTTGTAGGAGGCGTAATCTCTTCCCATACCCAATCCTCCTGTTAGCTGAATATTGAAATTGTCAGTAGGTTGGAATAGAATTCCATTTTTGAAGGTGATAGCCATATAATTAGCTGCCGAATTGTTGTAATCTCTCTGCGTAGCAAGTGGGTCATAATAATAGACATTCTTTTGATATTTGTATTGACCGTACTCTATACCCGTTCCCATGAAATATTTAGCTCTACCTTGTCCGGTAGGGTAAAAATTAAAATCTACACCCACGTTGAATATTTTATTTTTGCCGATCTTGACAATATCACTGCTCGGGTCGTCATCCAATTCATCACTGGAGAATCCGATAGTCAAGGGCACCTTTACGCTAAAATATCCAGATGGAAAAAAGTGTTCGTAGGCAAAATTGACATTAGAAAAAAGTAAAGCAAAGGCATTGTAGGAAACAAAATGGCGACCAAAGTCTTCCGAACCAGTCGCTTGCTTTACTTTTGCGAGGGATTCAACTTCTCCATTTTGATACCTTACCTCTGCAACCTCTCTTTTACTAATGGTATAGTCTGGGCCATCTGGATTAGAGAATTTTTTATATCTGATCTCGGATCCCTGTATTTCAATGATTTTGGCGTCAATCTTAGAGTCGTCTTTTTTTACGATAACATCCTGGGCCCAAGCTGAGGTAACCGTTGAGATAAGTAATGCAATGGCTATTTTCATCATATGAAAGTTTTTTTATGCTTAATGTTAATTATGTTTCAATTGTTTTTGAATAGGTTAAAACCTCACACCTAAATTCAGCGAGGTATTCCAATAAAGTAGGTAATCCTCCTCCGTATCTTGGTAAGAGTAATAAGTACCATAGTTCGCATTGCTTCTGCCCAATCCTATGCCAGTGCTCAATTGGATGTTAAAGTTTTTGGTAGGCTGTATGTGAAGGCCATTTTTGAAAGGGATTGCAAAGTAGGTTCCTATTTCTCTTGTTTTTGTATCCGAACCGTAATTTGTTTGAGAGTTCGGGTTGTAGTAGCTTCTATAATAATTGAATTGCCCAAACTCTAGGCCTGTACCTAGAAAGTATCTGAAACGGCCTTGCCCTCCTGGATAAAAATTAAAATCCACTCCTGCACTATATACCTTATTCAAGCCTATTGAATATATGTTGTTGTCATTGCCCAACGGATCAAAATCAGTATTGCCAAAACCTAAAGTCAAAGGAACTTTGATGCCAAAGTGCCCTGTAGAAAAGTAATATTCGTACGCAAATGAAATATTGGAAAACAATAAAGACATCGTGTTGTATGAAATAAAGTGTTTTCCAAAATCAGTGGTATAGCTTGATCGGACAGATGGGGCAGTTACCTGCTCGACCTCGCCATTTTGATACTGTATCTCTGTAACATCATTCTTGCTTATCTTAAATTCCTTCCCATCCGTTGAGTTAAACTTTTTGTAGGTAATAGTAGAAGGTCCGATTTCTACAACTTTAGCGTCGAGGCGTGAGTCGTCCCGTTTTACTATTACATCTTGTGCAAAACTGTAGGAAGACAGAAGCAGTAGGATAGGCAGGTATTTCATATCGATATTCTAAAGTAGTTTAAGATCTGTGATAAGGGTTGGGAAGTATAGCTTTTAAGAATTTCAATATGTTTGTAAGGATACGAATTTCTTCTTTAAATCTGTTAATTACAAATGGGTTTACTGTAGAATCCGTCCATGTTAGGAACATCTTTCAAAATCTGATACCTAAGTTTATAGAGGTGTTCCAGTAAAGCAAATTGTTTCCTTTAGCTTCCATATTACCTTTGAATGTATTCCCATAGTCGGCAAAGTTCTTTCCCACGCCAATACTGGTGGCAAGCTGTATGTTGAAATTTTTTGTAAGTTGTACCAAAAAGCCATTTCTAAATGGGACTGCGAAATACTCGCCTACTTCAGCAGTTCTATAATCATATTGATAGGGGAGAGAAGGTTGACCTGTTGTGTTTGTCTGGTAATACCGATAATGATTAAATTGACCGTATTCAAAGCCAAAACCTAAAAAATACCTTATGCGACCTTGTCCCGACGGAAAAAAATTAACGTCAATACCAACGCTGTATCTTTTATTCCTTCCAATTTCGTCAATGGTGTTACCAAAATCTCCTACTAATTCTCCAAATCCCACTGCAAGCGGAATCTTTATGCTAAAGTCTCCTGAGGAAAAAAAGTACTCGTAGGAAACTGCAAAATTTGAATAGAGTATTGCTAAAGCGCTGTAGGAAATGTAATGACGTCCGAATTCCGTTTCATAGTTTTCTCCACCTACCAGACCCACGTTTAACTTTAATACTTCACCATTATCATAATAGATTTCCAATACGTTTCTCTTTTTGATGCTATACTCCCTGTCGTCATTAGATCTAGCCTTCTTATATTTAATTAGGGAAGGACCAATCTCCACGATCCAAGCATCAAAACGCGACTCATCGGTCTTAACTATAATATCTTGTCCGAAAGTGGCAAAAGATATCAGAAAAAAAAGGCCTAAAAATCTCATAGAAGAAAGTCCGCTCCGTAGTAAACAGTGGTAAAAAGGTCATTTCCGCAAAACTGCTTTAAGGGCAATGCTAGAAAGCCTACAAACTTTTACTAGAGCAAGACCACTAAAAAGGTTGCCGTGCCTTAAGATTTATTAGGAACTAAAATCAATCCTGTTTATACCAACCAAGCTTTGACCTCATCCACGCTAGGATTGGAAATCTCTAACTTTAGTTTTTTTCTCATCCCGCAAACGTCATTGTGAAGTTTATTTGGATTTGCCTGTTTCAGATCTTCTAAATTGGTATAACCTAGCTTTTTGAGAATTGCAACCCAGTCACCAGGTATACCAGCGGTCAGAAAGTCGGATTCTGCCCCTCCTCCTAAATGTTTTTCCGGCTTCATCTGGGGGAAGAACAGTACATCTTGTATAGAATTACTATTCGTCATAATCATTGCAAGCCGGTCAATTCCTATGCCTAAGCCGGCGGTAGGTGGCATTCCGTACTCAAGTGCACGTAAAAAGTCCTCATCTAAAACCATGGCTTCGGTGTCGCCACGTTTGCCAAGTTCTAACTGATCTTCGAACCGTTGTCTTTGATCTATCGGGTCATTGAGCTCTGAAAACGAATTGCAAATTTCTTTTCCATTGCAGATTGCTTCGAACCTTTCTACTAAGCCTTCTTTCGTCCTGTGCTTTTTAGCTAAAGGAGACATTTCTACCGGATAGTCAGTAATGAAAGTAGGTTGTATCAACAATGGCTCGCACTTAGCGCCAAAAATTTCGTCTATCAATTTCCCTTTACCCATGGTCTGGTCCACAGCAATATCGAGGTTTTTGGCCACCTCACGTATTCCTGCTTCATCCATCTGGCTAATGTCTATCCCAGTGAAGTGCTGTATCGCTTCAAACATCGTATAGCGTTTCCAAGGTCTCTGGAAATTGAGTACGTTATTGCCAACTCTAACTTCTGTGGTTCCATGCAAATTCATGGCTACCTTTTCGATCATTTCTTCAACCAGGTCCATCATCCAATTGTAGTCTTTGTATGCGACATACAATTCTATCTGAGTAAATTCAGGGTTGTGGAACCGAGACATTCCCTCATTTCGGAAGTCTTTTGAGAATTCATATACGCCATCAAATCCGCCAACAATCAGCCGTTTTAGGTAGAGCTCATTTGCGATACGCAAGTAAAGCGTCATGTCTAACGTATTGTGGTGAGTTTTGAAAGGACGGGCGGCAGCACCTCCATACAATGGTTGAAGGATAGGAGTTTCTACTTCCAAATAGCCTCTATCATTGAGGTAGTTCCTCATCGTGTTGGTAAGCTGCGTTCTTTTAATAAAGGTTTCGCGAACTTCTGGGTTTACTATAAGGTCTACATAGCGCTGACGGTACCTCATTTCGGGATCGGAAAAAGCGTCGTATACCACTTTATTTCCTTGCTCGTCTTCACTCTCCTTCACAACGGGTAAAGGCTTCAAGGATTTGGTGAGTAGTTTTAGCTCAGTAACATGAATTGATATTTCACCTGTCTGAGTGGTAAAGACATAGCCTTTCACTCCGATGATGTCACCAATATCAAGTAGCTTTTTAAATACAGTATTATATAAAGTCTTGTCCTCCCCTGGGCAAATATCGTCGCGTCTTATATAAAGTTGAATACGTCCAGTGGCATCTTGAAGCTCAGCAAACGAGGCGTTGCCCATTATTCTGCGGTTCATGATTCGACCCGCGATAGATACATTTTTGTAGTCCGTTTTTCGCTTCTCGTAATTTTGTAGGATGTCGGCTGTTGAAACGTCTATTTTAAAGGTTTCAGAAGGGTAGGGATCTATCCCTAAGCTGATTAGTTCTTCTCTTTCTTTCCTCCTGATAAGCTCCTGTTCGCTCAACTCCATAAAATATTCTAATTTTCTTAAGATGTGATATTAATAGTGTTTGCAGAATTACATTCCATTTCTGCTTGTTTCTGCCTTAAATTCAGCAAAAACAAATCTAAAAATAAATTAAAGAAGGGACAAGGAAGTGGAAGTATTAAAGTGAAGAGGTTGATAGAATAGAGTAAGGGTTCCGCAGAATTTGAAGGTATGGGCGGGTCTGAAGACCGGGCTATTTGTTCCAACTCCTCGTCCCTGCGAAAAGCAAAGAACTGTTGGGTTTTCACTTCTATCCCTCCCGCTCCTTGTTCGTACTATTGATCCGTGTAGATCCGTGAAATCCGTGGGATATAAAATGGCAGCTTAAGATTTCACGGAAAGAATACGTGCTTACTTCGGAGTATTTTAATTACTATTGATTTCCCCGCTGTAAGCTGCACTGAGAAAGAAACAATAGCGTCAAACACCTTCTAATATCATTTGCTATTAAAAAACTGCAGTATTAAAATTTTTCATTGAAGACTTTTTAAAAAAAAGTATTAAAAGTAGACCTGCCGAAAGAGAAAGACCCAATAGCAGCCCATACCAAATTCCCTCTACTCCATAGCCCATTTTAAAAGATAGGAAATACCCCAATGGTAAAGCTATCCCCCAATAGGAGAAGAGTGCAATAGTGGTAGGAAGTTTTACATTTCCCATGCCTCTGAGAATGCCGAGCGCTACCACTTGCAGCCCATCAGACAATTGAAAGAAGGCTGCAATCAAAAGTAGGGAAGCAGATATCTTGTAGATCTCCTCGTCATCTATGTAAAATTTGGGAAGGTCGTGACGAAATACAATAAAGAAGACAGCACTCACGCTCATAAGAATCACAACAAATAACAAAGCAGTAAGACCAGCCTTCTTTATTCCAATATAATTCTTGCTTCCATATTCAAACCCAACAATTACAGCCCCTGCAGATGATATTCCTGTAGCTGCCATATAGGTAACTGCCGCAAGGTTCAGCGCAATTTGATGGGCTGCAAGCTCACTACTTCCATGCCAGCCTACCATAATGGCAGCGAAGCCAAATGCACCTGTTTCGAAGAGGAGTTGTAACCCCACAGGTAAACTTTTTCTAAATAAAATTAAGAAAGTATCAGCCTTCGTCTTTACGTCTTTAGCCATCTCGATATAAAGTTTAAAATGTCGGCTAAAATGGACAAAGGCAAACATAAGTATTGCCATGTAAACCCTCGAAATCAAAGTAGCAGTTGCTGCACCGTTCAATCCCATACCAGGATAGCCCCATTTTCCAAAGATCAATGCATAGTTTAAAAATATATTGAGGACGTTTGCAGAAATGCTTATTGCCATAGCATGGTTGGTGTAGGCAAGGCCTTCAGCGAATTGCTTGTAAGACTGGAATACCATCAATGGCAGCATAGAAAGTGCGAGAATCTGGAAAAAAGGCTTTGCAGCACTTACCACTTCGTTGTTTTGGTTTAAGTGATCAAGAACACCCGCAGACAAGTAGAGAAATATAGTTATTATAATTCCCGTAAGGAGATTCATGATCACGCTATGTCGGAGCAAAGAAGATATTCCCAATTGATTATTCTCTCCCAATGCTTTAGAAATAAGGGGGGTGGCACCATAAGAGATACCTATTCCGAACATTAAAAAAGGCACTTGTATGCTAAAGCACAAGGTAGCGGCCGCCAAGGGAATGCCCCCCAATTTCCCCGCCATAATGCTGTCTGCAACGCCAACAGCAATGTGGCCAAGTTGGCTTATGCAAACGGGGAAAGCGATAAGAAGTGTTCTTTTAAAATAAGATTTAAAGTCTGAGGAAAACATATGGCGTAAAGGAGCGCAAATTCAATTATAATCTCCTTAATGTTATTACTATTTATTGA
>DASVUU010000654.1:0-3936 GCA_036386935.1 Cytophagaceae bacterium
ACATTTCTTTTTGCCTCTTTTTGACCAATGATGTATTTGTCAAGTTCCTCAACTATCTGCGGCGGAGTTAGGTATTTAGTATTATCAATCATTTTAGATTAGCTTCTTCTCTTAAGTAAAGTATTAAAATTTGTATTCAGTGTGAGAAAATTTGTTCCAGCTCCAGGGTTATAGAATGCTCTGGTAAATGCGATTTCAAAGGATTTGATTTTGACCATTGCCCCAAAAGACATCCCTGCGGGTCCAGCTTTTGTCTCGATTCTAAGCTCTCTTCTTCTGAGATAATTATAACCGAACCTTATTGCTATATGTTTGCCTAACAAAAATTCCCCTCCTACCACAAAGTGCCGTCCTACCTTTTCTCCAAAGGATACCTTCTCTTTTATTTCTTCACCATTTGCATCTAAAACACCTTTCTTATTAGGGTCGGAATAAACAATGTTGAATCGATGAAGATTGTGAGCACTTAAAGAAAAGCGGAAGGGCATGTGTTCAAGCTTGTAGCTCGTGCCCAATTGTATATCAAACGGCAGATTCATTTCTGCGTCGCTGTGGTATTTTTTTAATGGTATTCCTATGTTTTTGAAAACAAGGCCGACAGTAAAGTCTCTTGTTGGATGTTTAAAAACACCTCCTAAATCCGCCAATAACGCGAAGGCATTGTAGGTACCTATGTGTGAGCCCGCAAATTTCGTTGTAAGGCCGAGGGAAAAATTATCTATAGTCCTGGATGTGGCTGCAGAAAGGATGTAATCACGGGCTTTGAATTCACCTTCATTATTACCTGCATCATCAGTAGCTTGGATAGTTCCATAATTGAAGTAATCCAAACCAATTGCAAGAGGGCCCAGACGCTTGGTTGATACTACATAATTTAGGTTAAATCTATCAATATCTGCAAAATAGGGGATGTATGTCATGGAAAGCGTTCTGGACATAGAATCGGTAATCAACGCAGGGTTTTGATTGATCATGTTGACGTCTCTCACTGAGACATTTATTCCTCCCAACCCTGCGGGTTGGGCATTGCCTGCGATTCGGGTAAATTGAAAAGTATTTTTTCCGCCAATTTGAGCAAAGCTTTGTTGGATAACTAGGAAGAAGCAACAAACAAATAGTTTTTTCATTGAATAAAAAGGTTATTTCAATTTATGTGATCTGCGAACTGATCTGGAAGCACGTCCCAGCATAACGGATTCATGAATTTAATATTTCAAAATACAATTAAACTATATAAATCAATTGAAAATTCTTTATAAGAATATTACAAAGCTCTTTAAACAGCAAAAGGAATGAATAACACTCCTTTTACTATTATTATTAAGAATTAATAAGATTTTATCTACTAATTATTTAAGACCTCTGGAAGGGGCTTTTTTTCTTCAATTATGGTAAGGTCCATCGGTCTGCTTACCTTTTCCTGCAAGAGCGCTATTTTCAAGACATCTTCTGCGTCATCTACATAGTGGAAAACCAAGTCTTCAATATAAGAGGCATTAATTTCGATGATGTCTTTTCTGTTTTTTGAAGACAAAAGTATTTCCTTGATCCCTGCTCTTTTTGCAGCAAGGATCTTCTCTTTTACACCGCCTACAGGTAAGACTTTCCCTCTTAGTGTGATCTCGCCAGTCATTGCCAGTTTTGCCTTCACCTTTCTTTGTGTGAAGATAGACGCCAATGCAGTGAGCATAGTAACTCCCGCAGAGGGACCATCTTTAGGCACAGCTCCAGCAGGCACATGGATATGAAGGTCAAAGTGGTCAAACACTTTATAATTGATCCCTAAACTCTCCGCGTTTGCCTTCAAATAGGACAAGGCTGCAGCAGCGGATTCCTTCATGACATCGCCCAATTGACCAGAAATCGTCAATTTACCACGACCGCGATTTAGGCTTGCCTCAATAAAGAGGATCTCTCCACCGACCTGTGTCCAGGCTAGACCTGTAACTACACCAGCAACATTGTTGTCTTGGTACAACTCCCTGTCAAAATCCTCCGGACCCAGTATTCTAACAATATCGCTTTCAGTAATTGTCTTGTTGTACTCTTCATCCATAGCCACGCATTTCGCTACATTTCTGGCAATAGCTCCTATCTTCCTTTCTAGATTTCTAACACCCGACTCGCGGGTGTAATCCTCTATAATCTTAATGATGGCCTTTGTGCCTATATTGATATCAGCTGGCTTCAAGCCATGATCCTTTTTCTGCTTTGGGATCAGGTATTTTTTTGCGATCTGTATTTTTTCTTCAACAGTGTATCCGGTGATTTCTATGATTTCCATCCTGTCTCTTAAGGCGGGATGAATTGTATCTAAAGAATTTGCCGTTGCAATGAATAAGATTTTTGAAAGGTCATAATCTACCTCCAAGTAATTATCTACAAAAGCGTTGTTTTGCTCAGGGTCCAGTACTTCTAGCAGTGCTGAAGCTGGATCGCCTCGGAAGTCTGAGCCAATCTTGTCAATCTCATCTAGAATGAATACAGGATTGGAGCTTTGCACCTTTTTAATGCTTTGAATGATTCGCCCGGGCATCGCGCCGACGTAGGTCTTGCGATGACCCCTTATCTCTGCTTCGTCCCTAACCCCTCCCAGTGACATTCTGACATATTTTCTATGGAGGGATTTTGCGATTGATCTTCCTAAGGATGTTTTACCAACCCCTGGAGGGCCATACAAACAAAGTATAGGAGCCTTCATATTTTCCTTCAGCTTCAAAACCGCAAGGTATTCTATTATTCTTTGCTTTACTTTATCTAAGCCAAAATGCTCAGAGTCTAATATTTTCTTGGCTCGGTCAAGGTTAAAGGTGTCTTTTGTATAGTCATTCCACGGCAGCTCCAATAAAAATTCTAAGTAGTTTATGGACAAAGGATATTCAGACGCCATCTGATTCATCCTTTCAATTTTGTCCAATTCTTTCTTGAAATGCTTTGCTACTGCCTCAGGCCATTTTTTCTTATCGCCTTTTTTTCGATAATTGTCTATTTCCTGGTCTGAAGTTTCATATCCTAATTCGTCTTGCAGGACCTTTATCTGTTGTCTTAAGTAATAATCCCTCTGCTGCTGATCGATATCGGAATGAACCTTGCTCTGTATTTCATGCTTCAGCTCCAGCATTTGGATGTCTTTCATCATATACTCAAGCAAGCGAGTAGCGCGCTCCATCCCACCGTTGGTCTCTAAGAGCTTTTGTTTTTCCTTTACCTCAGCATTGATGTTGGACGACAAAAAGTGTGTAAGAAAGCTAGGACTTTCGATGTTGTTTAAGGCCATCTGTGCATCTTGAGGTATCTCAGGATTAAGTCGAAGGATCTTAGTTGCAGAATCCTTCAGCGATTGAACCAAGGCTTTCACCTCCTTCTTTTTCCTGTCAGGAAAATTCTCTACCAATACCTTTATTTTTGCGGTGATAAAAGGATTTTCCTGTTTGATTTCCTTGATTTCGAACCTTTTCTGTCCTTGAATGATGATAGTTGTGTTTCCATCGGGAAGGATGAGCATCTTGAGGATCTTGGCTACGGTACCTACCTTGTAAATGTCATCTTTTGTAGGTTCGTCTGTGACAGCGTTCTCCTGAGCTACCACTCCAATGATTCGATCTCCGCGATAGGCCTTCTTTACAAGACGTATCGATTTCTGTCTTCCTACGGTAATAGGTAATACTACTCCGGGAAATAAAACTGTATTTCTAACAGGGAGTATAGGGATGATTTCTGGTGTATCTTCCTTGCTCATTACCTCCTCTTCTTCAGGAGATAAAAGAGGAATCATTTCGCCACTATCGTTGTCTAAAAATTTATTTATATATACGACCTCCTCTTTATTGCTTCGCTTATTATTCATTTAGGGAATTCTTTTTTGATAATTGATGGGAGAATTGCACGATGTTGGCTTCAAAGTTTACCGACAATATGACACTCAAACCTATTCTC
>DASVUU010000655.1:0-2874 GCA_036386935.1 Cytophagaceae bacterium
TTTGGCTGGAAAAGTAACTCGCTGTGTGATATCTTTAATGCTTAGGTTCCCGGTAACTTTTATATGCTGATTACTCTCTCCTACAGCCTTGGTAATTGCTATTGTAGAAATCGGAAATTTCTTCACATCAAAAAAATCAGGGTCTTTTAAGTGCTTAATAAGGTTATTATCACTCCTGTGTTTCTCATCCACAATTGTGTTCATGTCTATTTCAACTGTACCACCCATGAACTTACCATTCTCAATTATTAATTCTCCCTTGGATATATCGACGTATCCTGTATGCGCCCCCTGAACACTTGAGCCTTTCCAGGTCACAACACTTTCTTTCGTATCTATTAGGAAATATTTTTCATCCCCAACATGTAAGGATATGGAGCGAGCCGAAGCATTGTTTTTATTTTCTTCTGTTACAGACCCACGGCAACCGAAGAAGAATAAAGGCGCAGTAATTAAAATCAAAATAGGGAATGATATCTTGTGGTTCATACTACAGGAGTTATATTGATTAATAATTGACAATTGTTTAAAATCCGTTATAAACTTTATTTCCTACCCCTTTACTCTTAAAGTCAGTGATAGTCTTTCCATCATATCGATAGACTCCACTCTTAGGTCCCAAAGCTCCAAACCAAATGCTGCCATCGTTAGCTTCCAAAATCCCACAGAGTGCTCCCGGTCCTTCTATTGCCATTATTTCGGTTAACTTAGGCTTTTTATTGTACAAGGACTTTTGATCATAACGGGAAAGTGCCCAGGCTCCGGCCCCATTAGGATTTACTGCGCCAGTAGTCCAGATATTTCCTTTTTTATCTTCGATTATTGCAGAAGCCCCTCGCTCAGCTACCTTAGTAAAAGTAGTGCCGTCATAGCGCCAAAGACCATGAGCGTCACCGAACCAAATATTTCCTTTTTTATCTTCGATTATTGACCAAACGTTGTTAAACGCTTTGCCATCTTTATTTTTTAAAACGGTGAATGTTTTTCCATCATAAACGAACATATTTTCTCCTTGTGCACCAAACCAAAGCTTGCCGGTTTTGTCTTCAAGGAGTAAACGAATACTGTTGCTAGGAAATCCATCTTTTGTGCTAAAACTTCGAAAAGATTTCCCATCGTAACGGCTTGCTCCGAACCAAATATTACCGGCTCTATCTTCATAAATGTGAAGCGCCATATTACTGGCAAGCCCCTGCCGGGTTGTATAATGCAAAAAGGATTTACCATTGAAACAATAGACACCTGAATCTTGGGAGGCCAACCAAAGATTTCCTTTTCGATCCTCCAAAACATCCCAGAAGCTGGAGAAGCGGGGCGAACTTATTTTACTTGTTAGATTGGTAAAAGATGTTCCATCGTATCGAAACACGCCTAAGTAAGAAGCAATCAAAATGTCTCCGTTTTTAGCTTGCTTTACATTCCGAACCATACTCGCAGGCACCTTGAGGGTGGCTGCCTCTTTAAGTTGAGACTCGGAGTATCGTCCTTTACTGATATTATCTTGTGGTAGGTCTGTTTGATTTTGTCCTTTACAGGAGGCGCAAAAGGCAAGTATTAGGAGCAGGGTGTAAACGTGTACGTATTTCTTCATTTCTCTTATTATTTTTTAGTAAACACTAGTTCTAGTCTGACCGGAACCTCATCATCCACCAGGTTGTCTTTCACGCGGGTCAAGATGTCCCAGGATGCTGGCTTTGGTTGATGATTAATATTCCAATTTCCGCGACTAATGTTCAGGTTAGCCGTTGCTGTAATCCTGCTGCCGTTCTGCTTCATTATTGTGGTAAATTCGATGGGCTTTGTCACGTTTTTAATGGTCAGCTCACCGAAAACTTTAGAGCTTGTTCCATTAGCTTCAGGGAGTATCTTGTTAACCACCATGGTGGCAGTAGGATATTTTGAAACTGCAAAAAAGTCCTCGCTTCTCAGCTTATCGTCAACTTTTTTTCTACCAGCAGCTGTAGATTCGTCCGTGCTCCTCATACTATTCATATTGATACTGAACATGCCACTGCCGGGCCTGCCCGCATTAAAATTGCCAAGGGATCCCGAATTAAATAAGATGAAACCATTATGCCGGTTCCGGGGAGCCTTCCAAAACAGTTTGCTTTTTTTAACATCGAGCTGGTAAACTACACCCTGAGCTTTATCTTTTTGCTGAGCCTTTACGGGAAAACACATTACTGCTGCCAGCGCGATAACCAGGCAGAACAAGACCTTTCTTTTATTCTTCATTTCACATATAAAATTGATTCAGCGAAATTACTTTGATATCTTTCAGCCTTGGGAGCTTGGATTGTAAATAAAAATGTAAACTTTGTAAATAAATCTGAAGATTATGCGTGATAGCCTTAACCTCCTCTCCGGGAAACACAAGTACTTATTCGGATTGATGCTGCTCCTGTTCATCTTTCTAATCGGTGCAGCTTTCAGTATGGCAGGCGACGATAACTTTGATATCGCCAGAAAGCAAGTTTTGCTCCGCAAGGTTGGGCATGAGCTACTCTTACAGTCGGGCGACAGTACATCGAGGGTACTCCCGGTAAAAAAGATCGCAGAAAATGAATACCAAATACGGTTTGAGAACGAACTTACTTTTCAACCAGACTCCCTTGTGAATACTACCGGGCGTTTATTGGCCAAGGACCCACTGGCAGATGATTATATTGTTAATGTTTTGAATTGCGATGCCTCCGGTGTGGTTTTCGGATACGCTATTTCCGGAAATCAAAAAGATAACATTGTAGCATGTCTGGGGAGAGAGCAGCCCAGAGCCTGTTACCTGATTAACATTAAATTCAAACCCAGTGGCATAACTACGGCAAAGGAAGGATATCTTTTGGGCAGTCTCCCTTTTTTAGCAATTCTGGGTTT
>DASVUU010000656.1:0-2333 GCA_036386935.1 Cytophagaceae bacterium
AACTCAGTTCCGCCTAACCCGTCTTTAGAGGTATATTCTGTAAAACTCTTACCATCATATTTACAAATGCCATTTTTGGTGGCAAACCACGTATTGCCTGCTTTGTCTTGTGCAATGCCCCCTGCATAGTTTTCGCCTAAACCTTCTTTCTGATTGAAATTAACAATCGATCTACCATCATAGCTATAGACACCTTTATCAAATGAGGCAAACCAAATAATTCGTTTCTGTCTTCCATAATATCGGCCACATCCATTGGAGGAAGTAATTGAAAAAATGAAAAGCATTGCCCTCCTTTGCCATCTGCTGAAGAGTCATATCGGTAAACGCCCCCGTGGGTGCCTACCCAGATGCCACCGGATTTGTCAACAAGGATGCTTTTCCGACTTATATCGATATGCTTTAGTCCATCCTTCTCATTGTGATTTTTAAATATTTTTCCATCATATTTATAAACACCCTGGTCAGTGGGATAGAAAGATTAAAGACTATTGAAGGTTTACTCGACCACGAGCTTTGCGTTAGACGTTCCTGTTTTTCCTTCACCTTTAAGAGCTACATTCATTTAGTAAAAAAAAAGACATCAAGTAAGAAGTCTAATTTCACTGGTTACACGATGGTCTGTAAAACATTTGTCCCAACATATCTATAATTTCAATGGGTTCAATTTTTGAGGAAGGTAGATTTGCCAATATTGATCTAATAAAAAAGCAAAAATTGAATGCAAGGCACTTCAACTATACCCAATCGCCCGTCACTGACTATACGCGACGTAGGGTGTAGCTTCTAATTTAAATTCCCCTTTTGTTCCAATAAATTCCATTGTACCTTTGAAATGATAATATGACGGGTTGCATTAAATGTTATAATAAATATTTCTAAAGGATACTACCCTTTAAATAAAAATAACGTCATAAAATTAGAATAAAGTAAAATCAGCCTTAAAACTTTTTTATTTTTTGCAACTCTCTTGCCTGAGATCCTCCTCCTTACTTTCCTCCTCTCATAAATTATTTTACTTTTTTTTATTCTTCACGGCAACCTTAGCACCTTGAAATGAATAATGTAAATAAGCGCCCAAGATAACCAGTTTTAAAACTAATAAGAATCAGATTCGGCAACACCAAATCGGCTATCGATAGGATTGGCATGGAAGATCTTTGCATGTACTCAAAGATTTCAATAATTACATTAAGGATAAAATCCTAAAAAGTTTATTCATCTAATTCAATCTTAAAACATCAACTATTATGAAAAAGAAATTTTTTTTCGCCGTTAACTTCGGCACCACGTTAAGAACAATGTTTTTTACCGCTGTTACACCTCTTTTATTGACGGTTACTTCAGATCTATCTGCCCAAAATATTTTTCCTTCCAATGGCAATGTGGGGGTGGGTACTAACGCTCCCGGCTATCAACTGGACGTGCAAAGTACCGGTTTTGCAGCAGCAAGGATCAAGAACAAGGCAACATCTGGGGACAGAACAGCCCTAGTGGATATTCAAAATGGTGATGCCGCTAGCACTATCTGGAGCCTTGCAGTAGGAGGTACAGGCAATGGGCTAGGGCTAACATCAGGACAATTTTACATCGAGCGTGTTGGCATAGGGAGCGTAATGACTATGACTAACAATGGAAATGTAGGTATAGGTACAACGCCAGCCTATAAGCTAGATATCGGCGGAAGAGCTCGAATAAAGAGTGGAGGAGGTACTGCAGGACTGTGGTTTAATAATAATGCCAATACCGCTGAGAGAGCATTTGTGGGTATGGTAGACGACGACCAAGTCGGATTGTGGGGAAATGGTGGTGCTTGGTGGGGACTTGTCATGAACGTAAACAACGGTTCTGTAGGAATAGGTACTACTGCGCCAAGTTCGCTATACAAGTTGTCAGTTAACGGTTCTATTCGAGCAAAAGAAGTGGTAGTAGAATCAGGATGGGCAGACTTTGTATTTGACAGTAACTACAAATTGAAATCTTTGACTGAAGTGGAAAATTACATAAAAGAAAACAATCACCTTCCTGATGTTCCTTCTGCGAAAGAGGTTCAGGCCAATGGAGTAAAGTTAGGCGAGATAGAGGCAACATTGCTACAAAAAATCGAAGAGCTTACTCTATATGCAATTGAAGCAAAGAAACAAGTAGAAGCTCTACAAGGTCAAGTGAAATCACTTGAATCAAAAGTTTCTAAATAATCTAAGTACTATAATCGAATAACAGATTTTTATGAAAGGATTTATATTTAAACAAAGAGGAGGTCCCTTTACCAAAGTGGTTGGCCTTGCTCTGGCAACTATGTTGATGATCACATCAGCACTTTTTGCGCAGCT
>DASVUU010000657.1:0-2897 GCA_036386935.1 Cytophagaceae bacterium
TGTTTTGGAAACTTATGATAGGTCCGTCAATAACAGGTTGCGGCGGAGGTGTGTAGCCAACATCCAATGTATTTTGCCCGTTAGCTGGATCAGCTGGAAGGCTTCCCCAGTTCTCGTCAACTTTTGCGGCCGAAATATCCCAATCGCTAAATGCCCCTGCAGGATCTACCTTCGCCGTGTCTGTAGCTGCTGGCAGCTCATTTACCACCGGTGCTTGGTCGGCGCTTTTGTATTGAAAGGAAAAACTCCCCCCAGATACCTTCAAACTATTGTAGGAGGACTTATATACATAGTCACTTTCCAAAAAAAGCCTTACAGTAGTTAAGTAACCAAATATTTGCTTTCCGACCAGTTTATCAAGACTAAGGTCAGTAATGATCAGAAGCGAATCTACTTTTTGTGCAGGGACATTTTTTGTCTTAGCGGCCAATACGGCTCCAAAAAGATCGCCGTAGTTAGAGGCTTTAAATTTCTTTGTCTTTGCCATCTTTTGCGACAGCTCGATCAATTTCTTCTGCTGATTCCCATCCATTCCCGTCCACGCGGCAGCAAATTCAGTATTAAGTGCTTTCAACGGGGCACTGTTCGATGCATTGAACATTGTATTGACCTCAGTAATGAACTTAGCAGGGTCCGAAGAAAATTTGACCTGTCCTATGCTTTGAAAAGCACAAAAGAAAGCAACAACTAGAAATATATTTTTCAGCATAGTTTATTTTTGTTGGAGCAATACCGACGCCCAGTTATTTTTTGTCATGACCTCCATTTTCGAGAATCCAAATTTTGCAGCTTCGTCACAAATATCTTGGACATCGTCTGAATAAAAGCCACTTAACAAGAGTAGCCCCTTTGAATTGATGTGTTGGCCGTATTGGCTCATCTCACTGAGAAGCACGTTTTTATTGATATTGGCAAGGATTATATCAAAGGGGGTTTTTATTCCTAACGAGCCGATTTCTCCAGAGAGACAAGTTATTTTTGAGCAATTATTTAACGCAATATTCTCGACACAATTGTTGTAAGCCCATTCCTCAATGTCATTCGCTATTACTTCTCTGGCCCCTCTTTTCTCAGCCAGTATCGCAAGGATACCCGTGCCACTTCCGGCGTCCATTACCCTTTTACCGACAAAGTCCATTTTCAGTTGCCAAGAAGCCATCATTGAAGTGGTTTCGTGGTGCCCCGTGCCAAAGGACATTTTCGGATTTATCACTACTTCATATTCGTAGGTAGTTGGAATCTTGTGAAAGGTAGCCCTTATAACACATTTGTCATCGATAATTACCGGCTCAAAGTTTTTCTCCCATTCTTCATTCCAGTTCTTATTCTCTAAAGGTGAAAAAGTATAGGTGACCTCTCCAGAGTACTTGCGGATGACATCCTGCAAAGCTTGTTCATTAAAGTCACCTTCCTCAATATAAGCGTCTAGCCCATTGTCAACCTCAAGGAAAGAGTCGTAGCCTACCTCAACTAGTTCAGCAACGAATATGTCGGAAAGCTCAGCAGGAAGATTAATTTTTACTTCTATGAATGGCATATAAAAAAGCCGGTTGCCCGGCTAATATTTAATTAAAATGATTTGATAATGTCTACAAAATCTCTGGCTTTCAACGAGGCCCCGCCTATCAAACCTCCGTCTACATCTTTGCAGCTAAATAGCTCCTTAGCATTATCTGGCTTGCAGCTACCGCCATAAAGGATAGAGGTACTTTCAGCAACTTCATTTCCATAATGCGAGCTGATGTGGTTTCTAATCATCGCATGCATCTCTTGTGCCTGGGCCGAGGAGGCAGTAACGCCAGTTCCTATCGCCCATATAGGCTCGTATGCAATGACAATTTTGGCAAATTCCTCCTTAGACAAAAAGAATAAACTCTCCGTCAACTGGTCTTTTATGAAAGAGATGTGTAACCCACTGTCTCGCTGACTCAAAGTCTCCCCACAGCAAAAGATCGGAAGCAATCCGTTAGCCAAGGTAAGTTTTACTTTATCTGCAAGTTCTTCGTTTGTTTCCTTAAAATATTCTCTTCGCTCGCTATGGCCGAGAATTACATATTCAACCTTCGCAGATTTCAACATTTCCGCCGATACTTCTCCTGTATATGCACCCGAAACCTTCGAATGACAATTTTGTGCGCCAAGATGAACGTTGCCACCTACTATTTTCGCTATGCTAGTCAATGACAAAAATGGTGGACATAAAACAGCCACTGCGTCTCCTCTCACTTCATCCTTCACCATGTTCACAACTTCCGTAGCAAGCTTTATCCCATCTTCAAGGGTCTTATTCATTTTCCAATTCCCAGCAACAATCTTTTTTCTCATTTTTGTAAAAATTAGGTTTAAACAAGCTCAAATATAATTAAACCTTGCCATTATTCAACCACCTTCCCCTTGAGCCCCTACAGAATATAGATAGTATTGATAAGAAAAATTGGGCCCCAATTCCGGCTATGCCCTCCAATCTTTTTCCCCGCGCCTCCTCCCATCACAAAAAAGGATTTCCGCTTCTATCCGGGGTGCGGGAAGACCACTAAATGGTTTAGTAATATAGTTTGCGAATAGATTGAACATAACGTCGGCTCCAAAAATTAACTCATTGCCAGGAGATAAATGAAATTATATCTAATTTCACGGCTTAATAATTATCCTTCTGCATGAAGTTTCTCGCTCTAATAACTTTTCTTTTCTTCTCGTCATCATTAGCCTCGGGCCAGTCCCCTACTTTAAAGGTCGGTGCTCCGTATCCCGTAATAGATGCAAAGCATAAATTCTATTTCCAAACCGAAAAAAATATTGTCACGGTCAAAATTACAAACGAGCTGATCTACGTCTCTATCATAGACAAGGCAAGCCTTCGACAGACTTTTACAACATCCTACCCCGCACCCCACCGC
>DASVUU010000658.1:0-9517 GCA_036386935.1 Cytophagaceae bacterium
CCATTTCTTCCCAAGCTTTTACAAGCTTTCTATCGAGAATCGGGACAACTTCAGGGAACACCGTCGTAAGGTAATGCAACACGTTGTGAAGCTCAGATTTCACATCCGGCTTTTCGGTAAATATTTCTCCCGTTCTCCAAAGTCTATCCAGCTCAAGCTTTATTTCATCTCTAATTTCACGCTGCTCTAGCTCAGTGTACATGGTGTTCTCACGCTTTACAAGCAAAAGATATAAAGTGCGGTGGTGTTCTAAAACAACTGAACGTTTAGCCTCTGTCGGGTGAGCAGTCAATACAGGCTCTATCCTTATATCTGGTAAAAGCTGCGCGATCTCCTCAGCTTTTATGCCATGCTCCTTCAGTTGGCTCAGGTTACGTGCCCATAAGCCGTTCACGCTACTCAGAGATTTTTCGTTTTCCTGCTTCCTCCTATTTTGTACAGCCCCATTTTCTTCCACCATATTTAATAGGTGGAAAGCAATTGAGTAAAGCTGAATATGCTTTTCAGTAAAGGTTTCGGGGGCAGCTTTTGGTCTTTCGTTTATCCATGGAATAAATCTAGAAAGCTCTCCCTCATTACTTTCTTCCAGTACCTCTTTCAAGCAGTATAGAAGAAATTCCAAGTCGGTATAGGGCTTGCCAAGTTTGTCTTGGGTAATAGAAAGTATGCTCATAAAGAAAAATTAAATTCAAAAATAATATAAATAATATAATAACAGTCCATTTTGGAGGGCGAAAATACAAGATCTGACTTTTATTTATAGAAATCTGGAAATATAGAATAATAAGGGCGTGTCCCGACGAAGGGGTCGGGTCAGGCCATCCGCTTGTAGTCCTCGTTCCGCGAAAGGCGGAACTCCGGGCTACCGCTGCTGTCCTTCACGCAGAACCACCATTTGACGAGCAGATTTTCATAAACTTCAAGAGCAAAATTTCATTAGCCGATATATCTCACGAGTTCAGCTTAATATGGATAAAATTCGTACTGCCTATCTGCGCGCTAAGTTTTAGATTTTAGGTCAGGAGTTACATGTTTAACTATCAAGATTAATTATTTTTTAATTATTTATGATAGTAATACTATCTTTTTTAAAATTATTACGTACATTCATCCAAAACACTCTGTCATGAGCTATCAGATAAAAGTACAACTCAACGAAAAGCTATTTGTAAGAAATCCCAACGATACTGAGCTTGGAAAGAAAATCATTAACGAAAGCATCTTGATGATCGACGAATTGGGGTTTGAGCTGTTTACTTTCAAAAAGCTGGCGCTACAGATGGAATCGACAGAGGCATCCATTTATAGGTATTTCGAGAGCAAGCATAAGCTTCTGATATATCTCATTTCATGGTATTGGGTATGGTTAGACTTTCAGATAACGTTTAAAACCAACAACATAAAAAGTCCTCAGGAAAGGTTAAAGACCATTATTCAAATACTTTCTCAATTGCAGGTCGATGATCCAGACACAGAAATCAATGAATCAGCACTCTATAGAATTGTGGTTGCTGAATCTTCCAAGGCCTACCTCACTAAGTTAGTTGATACCGCCAATAAAGACGGGCTTTATAGGGAGTATAAGACGATTTGTAAAAAGATAGCCTCGGTTATCTTAGAAATAGACCCTTCCTGTAAATATCCGCATTCACTTATTACCACAGTAATTGAAGCTTCCCATAGTCAAGTGTTTTTCGCAATCCACCTTCCCTCACTCACCGATATAAAAGTTGCCGGCACAGATTACAGCCAACTCGAGGGCTATCTATGGTTTCTTTTGACTTCCACAATTCAAAATTTGAAATAATGAATACTACTGACCTGTGCAAAATACATGAGCTTTTTATGGAATTGTACAAAATTTCATATAATAAAAAAGAAGTAGAGACACAGTTTAAAACAGTTTATCCTGAAGGGAATGCCTTTTTTGAAGATTTTTTAAATCAATTATTTGAATCAGGAGCTCTTACCCACCTTGCTTATTTCAGGAACTGGTTTACCGAAGCTGACTTAAAAACGCAAATGGATGAAATGAACTTCCCAATGCTTTTATTTTATAAGCAAAATTATTCAATACGCCCGATTATCGTTTTTAGAGATAACGGTTCATATTTCAAATATACCATTGAAGAAGGAGAGTTTCATAAGTCTTTACTCGAAGAAACGGATTCGAATATATTTCTCAAAGGTGCAGCCTTTTCTACACTTCCTCATTCTGAAGATAAAATATTAGGCATTACGTGTTTTCCTAATGAACCGATCTATTCCAAAAGTAATGACCAATCCACAGAAGGAGATACAAAGCTTAAAACCTTTCAAAGATTCTTAAGCCTACTCAAATCTGAGAAAAGAGAAATCGGGTACATTTACATTTATGCAATCATATCAGGTATAATTGGACTATCGTTACCTTTGGGCATACAGAGTATCATAGGGTTCATATCAAGCGGTCAGGTGACTACCTCTGTTGTGGTCTTGATTTCATTTGTTGTATTGGGGATACTTATTACCGGGGCCCTTCAGGTGATGCAGCTTTCTATAGTTGAGCGGATTCAACAAAGAATATTCACAAAAACTTCTTTTGAATTCGCCTTTAGAATTCCAAAGATTAAAATTGAGTCAGTGCTTAGGTATTATCCGCCAGAACTGATGAATCGGTTCTTTGACATTATGACGCTTCAAAAAGGGCTTACTAAAATTCTTCTCGGGTTTTCAGCAGCAACCTTTCAGGTAATTTTAGGCTTGATTCTACTTTCGTTTTATCACTCCTCCTTTATCTTTTTCGGGATATTTTTGGTAACAATTTTATCAATTATTATAAGGTATACTGGTGCAAAGGGACTTACTACTAGCCTAAAGGAATCTAAGTATAAATATATGGTTGCGAACTGGCTAGAAGAGGTTGCACGCTCCCTAAGCACCTTCAAGCTTGCTGGATATGCAAATCTTCCCATGGAAAAAACGGACTACTTCGTTAGTAACTATTTGTATGCACGCCGGAGCCACTACAAAGTTCTTATATCTCAATACATAAGCTTTGTAGCCTTCAAAACAATTATCACTGGAGGGCTTTTAATACTCGGTTGCGTATTACTTGTGGAAAAGCAGATAAATATAGGCCAATTTGTAGCTTCTGAAATAATAATAATTCTAATTATGAACGCCGTAGAGAAGATTATCACACAATTGGATACGGTTTATGATGTATTGACGAGTATAGAGAAGATAGGAACCGTCACAGATTTCCCAATTGAAATTCCGAAGGGCATAAACATTCAAAACACTGCCAATAACCACGGCATATCAATTACGCTCAAAGACCTCAAGTACCGTTACCCCACAGAGCCGGAGTATATCTTAAAAGGGATCAATCTAGAGGTTATGGCATCAGAGAGGATATGTATCTCTGGCTACAGTAGCTCAGGGAAAACAACCCTTATCAATATCATTCTAGGTTTTCTTACGTCTTATGAGGGTGTTCTAGCCTACAATAATATGTCTTTGCGTAGCTTAAATAAAAACAGTCTGATCGACATCATTGGTGACAATGTCTCCCAGGAAGATTTGTTTGATGGAACGTTACTTGAAAATATCACACTTGGCCGGAATAACATTACCGTGGAAAAGGTATTGTGGGCGCTGGATTGTGTAGGACTTTCAGAGTATGTGCAATCGCAACATGATGGCGTATATACACAGTTGACAAACGGCAGGCTGGGGATCTCCGAGAGCGTTGCCCGTAAGATCATTATAGCAAGAAGTATAGTGAAGAAGCCGAAGCTTCTCATTTTAGAAGACTTTTTAATGGGACTCGAAAAAGAAGGTAAGTTGAAGTTGATTGACACCTTGTTGGGTAAAGAGTTTAAATGGACCCTCATAATTATATCAAATGACGAAGATATGATGAAAAGATGTGATCGGACGGTAATTATGAAACAAGGTAGAATTATCGCACAAGGTCCTTACAATGAGATAAAACAAGATAGTCACTTTAGCGAACTGATATAATGGGATTTCTAGACGATCATAAAGAAGTAAAGACGGAGCAGTTTAGGAAGCTATACTCCATGGAGCTGGTGAGAACTCCAGACCTTGCACATAAGCTTGCCTGGTGGTGCGGAGGGATATTTACATTCATCACCTTGTCAACCTTATTGCCTTGGACACAAAATATCACTTCAAAAGGGAAGCTCACCACCTTGAAGCCCCAAGATAGGCCGCAAACCATCAATGCAACGATTGCCGGACGTATTGAAAAGTGGTTCGTGGCAGAAGGGCAGTCGGTAAGAAAGGGTGATACCATACTGGAGCTGTCAGAAATTAAAGACAAGTATTTTGACCCCCAGCTTTTGGACAGGATGAATGAGCAGATTACTTCGAAACAAAGTGCACTCTCTTCTACCAAGGACAAGGCCAAGTCCCTCAATAATCAAATAGGTGCGCTCACTTCTGGGCTAACCTATAGCATAAATAAGGCAAAGAACAAGGTAGTGCAGGTGTCGCTGAAAGTAAGAAGTGACAGTATGGATTTGGTAGCCATGAGGCTCGACAATCAAATAGCTAATGACCAATTCAAAAGGCAGCAAAAACTTTATGAGCAAGGCTTAAAGTCTCTGACTGAGTTGGAGCAAAGAAAGTTAAAACTTCAGGAATCGAGTGCTAAGCTTCTTTCATCAGAAAACAAATACAACTCAAGCAAGAATGAGCTTGCCAATTCACGCATTGAGCTTAATTCATTGCAAGCAGAATACCTCGATAAGATTTCCAAAGCTGAGTCAGAGTTGAACAGCACGTTGTCGTACGTCTATAGTTCAGATGCAGAAATCTCTAAAATGCGGAACGAGTACGCAAACGTTAGAATCAGAAATTCTTTCTATCATATCACAGCACCTAGAGATGGGTATGTGGTGAAGGCCTTGAAGGAAGGTATTGGCGAAACGGTAAAAGAAGGTGAATCAGTGGCGAGTATTGTGCCGCTTGATCCTAGCTTGGCGGCTGAATTATATATTAAACCAATGGATGTCGCTCTTCTTAGCAAAGGGAGTAAAGTCAGACTACAGTTTGATGGCTGGCCGGCATTGGTATTTTCAGGATGGCCGGACGTAGGCTTTGGAACATTTGGAGGAAAGGTTGCGGTAATTGATAACATGGATACTAAAGGTTTGTATAGAATATTGGTAGTTCCTGACGGTGAAGAGAACCCATGGCCTAAGCAATTGCGTGTGGGTTCCGGTGCGATTGGATGGGCAATGTTGAAGGACGTACCTATTTTTTACGAAATCTGGCGACAGCTCAATGGCTTCCCACCCGACTATGTCGAAAGTGAGGGCAAGGGAGCCGAGAAAAAAGAAAAGGCCTATTCCAGTGAAGAATAAAATCAAAACCTTGAACAGATTGCTAGTTAACGTCCAGCTCAAATGAAAAAACTTTTATTGCCATTTATATTAGCTATTTGGTCACAGGCACTCTACGGGCAAGATACGCTCAAGGTGCTTGCTGTTGAAGACCTTTTCGCGATGATATTAGAAAACCATCCAGTGGCCAAACAGGCAAATCTTCTAAATGAAAGAGCAAGACAAGAACTGAGAATGACCCGTGGGCTTCTTGACCCAAGTATAAATTCCAAACTAAACCACAAAGAATTTCAGTCTAAAGAATATTTTACTTTATGGGATAGCTATCTAAGAGTACCTACCTGGCTAGGTGTGGACCTGAAGGCAGGATATGAAAGGAATAACGGTACTTTTCTAAACCCTGAAAACAAGACACCTGCACAAGGCCTCACCTATGCTGGCATTTCTGTGCCCCTGGGTCAGGGCTTGTTTATTGATGAGAGAAGGTCGCAAATTAGACAGGCACAACAATTTCCTGCGATCGCGCAGGCAGAGCAATTAAAGATAATCAACAAGCTTTTGCTGCAGGCATCAAAAGACTATTGGGACTGGATGTTCTATTACAATAAATGGAAGTTATACAATGAGGCTGTTGGTCTTGCCACCGTTCGGTTCAATGCTACGACGGAGAGAGTTGTGCAAGGAGATATGGCCGCCATAGATACAGTAGAAGCTCAGATGCAGGTTCAAAACTTTCGAATCTTACTTACTCAGGCGGAAGTGGAATACAAAAACTCTTCCTTAATATTGTCGAATTACCTTTGGAGCACGGAAGGCGTTCCCCTTGAAATAACAAGTAAGACCGTCCCTCCTGCCAGCGGTCTTCCAATTACCATGTTGCCCAACGATTCCATTGCTGCTTTAATAAACAGAGCGAGAGTACAACATCCGGACATTGTAAAGCTGAGGGCTAAGCTTGCACAACAAAATATTGAAAGAAGATTCATAGCGGATAAATTCAAGCCAAAGCTGACCTTAGATTTTAATCTACTTCAAAGCGATTTTGGCTTTCAGTCTGACGCGCTCTCTAGCTCCTATTTTAACAATAATTACAAATTCGGAGCAAGCTTTGCCCAACCGTTATTCTTGCGAACCGAGCGAGGTAAATTTCAAATGACAAAGCTAAAAATACAGGAGACGAACCTTGAATTGCAACAAACCTCTCGTGAAATTTCCAACTCTATCCAGGCATCGGCTAATGAACTGGCAGGTTTGCAAAGCCAATTGCAAGTGCAGGAAGGGCTTGTAAAAAACTCAGAAGCACTTAGAGCAGGCGAACAATCACGATTTGAAAGTGGAGAGAGTTCTATTTTCTTAATTAATTCGAGGGAATGGACGTTGATCTCTAACAAGATAAAGCTCTTCGAATTGAAAGCCAAATATGCCAAATCACTCGTGTTGGTAAGATGGGCAAGCGGAAAAATATAATTGCTGATAATTTTTATACATTTTTGCCTACGAGAGTACCTTTACGTGTTTAATTTATTTTATCGGTTTTTTAACTCCATGGCGAGAGTCACCTCTTAATACTAACATCAGTATTAGCACTAAAAATAGAATTAATTTGCCATTCAATAAAGTCTCTGAAAATTTCATTTTTTTAATTTAAAATTATTACACGAACTATACCTCTGCAATAGTTTAATTTGAGTGCTCTAACGGCTCACAAGTTAGTATTCCGATTTTAAATATTTATTGTCTGGGTGTCAAGCATCATTACAAGAGTTAGTACAATTTAAGTCAATATAACGGCCTCAACAATATCAAGTTCTATGTACACCAACCCTTTATTTTTATCTAACCATATTCAGGAAAACATTACTAGATCATGGACGAGTTTCCTTGTAAACAATTAAACTCTCGTCATGTTCTAAATTCAAACTAGTGTCGAATAACATTGAGAGAAGCCTAAAATGAATAGCCTTGTCCTTACCCTAACGGAATACTATAAAAGACTAATTCACGGGGTGGGATTCATTCCATTACTAGTTACTATCGCGCTAATAATGGTAGGAATTGTATTGTCGGTTATTGAAGGTACTCATAGCGGTGAGTTTGCGCTTCAAGCATTTGTAGAAGTAAGAAGCGTCGAAACTGCTCGTTCTATTCTAAACGGTATTTTAGGTGGAATGATCTCGTTGACAGTATTTGGATTTTCGATGATGATGCTCGTAGTAAATCAATCATCTGCGATCTATTCTCCTAAAGTTGTTGATACCCTCATCAATGTACGGTCGAATCAGTATATTCTGGGAATCTATTTGGGTACCATCATCTACACTTTGATGACTATGGTGCTGCTTGACAGCGAGAACACAGATCATGGCGTTCCCGATTTGAACCTTATTTCTAACATCATTCTCTCCATCATCTGTATTATTCTATTTGTAAAATTCATAAGCAATATTTCGAATTCTGTGAGGATCGGTCCTATTGCCGAGAGAATATACCTGAGGACAAAGGAGGCTTTGGCCGACGATAAAAGATTTAAGTATGATGACGATCACATAATAGAAACTGAACACTGGAAAGCTTACCCTGCTCTCCGATCTGGGTACCTTCAGATTGTGAAGATTGAAAAGCTTCTTGCGACTTTAATAAAGGAAGATATGATCCTAAAGGTCATACCCCTTCCAGGATCTTATATTACTGCCAGAACAGCCTTATTCGCGCTAAACAAAAGCGACTTGAGAGAAGGCCTGCTGGAGGACCTTTATTGCTGCTTTATCACTTACACCGGCGAGGATATTCTTGAAAACGAATTTTATGGGTTTCGCCAGCTTACAGAAATTGCGGTGAAGACACTCAGTCCCGCAATCAATGACCCAGGCGTCGCAAAAATATGTATCGACTATCTTGGGGACCTCTTGTCCGACTGGGTAGTTGAAGGTAAGAAGCAGATCATCACAGACCCACGTGGAAATCCTAGAATCATATTGAATAAATATAACTTCAAATCTTTGCTTGAGCTTTCCTTTACGCCCATCCAAGTATATGGAAAGAAAGATTATACCATACTGGTCGCTTTGCTTAGAACTCTTTATGACGTTTCATTATATGATGAGAGCGGCAAATTGAAGTTTGCGATCAACCATCAAGCAAAAGCCATCGTGGAAGATGGTGAGCAAAATATTAATAACTTTCTTGAGCGAGAAATACTAAATGCTCAAGTCGCTCAGTTAAATGGCTCTGGCTACTTCATATTGCCACTCTTGAAAGGCGCTAAACTTTAATGCGATAATTCTGCTTTAAATAAATATAACCCATCAGCAATGGAAGAAAGAGAAATTAAAGACTCGGAAGGAATCACGTGGAAATGTATTCAAGCCTTCAGCGGAGGGAGTGCGGCGTTGGCTGAAAAAGCAAACGAACTTGCCGACAATAGCGACGGGCAAGTGACGGTAGTTTGTACCCCGTCTGGCGCCTACCAAACAGTTAGGCTAGAACTGAGTAAAGAATGGATGGAGAGCATGCCGGAGGAGGACTTGTTGAAGAATATTGAAGGTGTAAAGGGGAAAAGTTAGCGGAGTTGCCAATAAATATGGCGTGTGACTTACAAGCTGTAGATCCTGTAATTTTATAACAAGTTAATTCTGAAGAATACCCAAATAAATTTCCATTCATGTAATGCAGTATGGTATATAAAGGTGTTTTATCAATAAATGATGGACACTGAGGAACCTGTTACGGTAAGCATGGATAGCTCTCTTGCTGGATTTGGAAATTGGTTTTCAATGGAACTTCGCCCAGAAATTTTTAATGATTGAAAGGGAGTAAGTTAAGCATAATGAACTCTATTAACAGTTAGAATAAGTCACCATTGGTATCCCTACAAGGATATCTTTGTCCTTTTCTGAAACAATACTGGCATAATAGAAAAGCTCAAAGAACGGGATTTAAACTACAAAAGATGGCTAGGTGAGTTTGCAAAATTTTATATAAACCGTCATTCGCTAGGGACCTTTTTGCTTGAAAAAAAACCAAGCAAACATGCCTAAACATCCTTACAACGGATAAAAACTAGCGAGGCGAATTCAACCCTCGCTGGCTCAATCTTACATTTCAATAAACTGTGCTGCTCTCTAAAACTAATAAGGTTCGTTCTGAATGGCAATAAAAAATCA
>DASVUU010000659.1:0-1941 GCA_036386935.1 Cytophagaceae bacterium
TTGAACACATGAGTTAACTTGGCACTGACCAATGCAAAACTTACAAACTTAAGAAACTCCTACAAAATGGTTCGGCTTTTGAATGCATCCCCAACCTACTATTAACGGTTATAAACAATCCTCTAATTTCACAAATTAGGGGATTTTTGAATTAGAGTCCGCGGCCTCTGAATTTACAAAACTACACATCTTAATTATGCCTAATGATTAGACGGTTCAACTTTTCCATTAATCCCCGTCGCTTTTGTAGTTAACAATCCAGCTTATCGGAGGTTCGACTTACATGTATTCTCTAACAGCTATTGAATATCTAATCAGAGTTAGTCCTATCACGTTTTCTATGTTAGTGAGAATTCTTATAGTATCATGTTCATATTAAAGTCATGATATTATGAAATCACACTCAATAATTTGGGCGTTAGGTATGGCTCAATTCATCCAAGCAACTTAAAAGTCGCCTCCAACGAATTTTATTGAAAAGAAAGCTATTGGAGGGATCTAGCGACAGCCATACGATTACCGGTTTACCCACTATGTGGGTTTCTGGTACGAATCCCGAGAACCTCGAATCTAAAGAGCTATTGATTATTTACAATTTCAATATTTTGGATTGGAGCCATTTTTCAATTGGTAGTTGCTTTAGTAACCTAGCCTCTACAGGACTTTCCTTTAATACTTGAATGTCCACTAATAATTTTTTTATGATTGGCTTTTTATTTGTGTTCCTCAACCATTTTTTCATAAATTGAATGCAAAGCTCTTCCAATTCAAAGGAACTTTTCTTCTTTGCTAAAGACCGCTCTAACGACCTAATTTCATAAGCGACTAAATCTACGTTTTCCAATTCTAAATGTATTAAAAGATTAATAATTCTACACATGGATCGCATTTGCAAAGAAATATTTGCCGAACGATCGTTGAGTAATAGATTAATTGTACCGAGTGCTTTTCGGAATTGTCTTATACCAAAATAAGATAAAGAAACCGTATACAAAAGGTTAAGAGAGGTATTGAAGGGGATTTCTCCAGCATTACAGTTCAATTGTGATTCAAATTCAAAAAGTAAAACGTTAGATTTTTTTTCATCTGAAGTATGATATGCTATTAGAAGATTGTACTTTAAAACAATGGACCTGACAAATCTCCAAATACTGTTATGTACTATCTCCAAGGCTTGCAAGTCGGCTATAAATATACTCATTGATTCAAAATCTCCTGCCAAACTCATCTCTGCCAAGATGTTATCAAACATATAAATATAATGCACCGGGTTTTCTTTCCAAAGTGCCTTATGGTTAATAAAAAGTTGGTATAGGTCTTTAAGAATCCTAAGGCTCGCCTTCGGATTAGCAACCATTAAAAAGTAAGCAGACTGAAACAGTAAATGAATCTTATCCGATTCAAATGAGTTTTTTAGTTTCGAAGAGAGCTGAAATTCTTCAAGTAATAAGTCATTGAGTTTGTCTTGATCATTTTTAGTTCTGGTATGTCCCTGAGTTACATACCTATTCATTAAAATATGATATAGATTACTATGTTTTTGGGTACTAACCTCCTTCTCTAATAGGGATATTATTTCATTGCTTTCCTTTTGCAACTTTTTCTCCTCGGTGTATACATAAGAAAAATGTGAATGTATCTCCATCTCTGCACGAGTATACATAATGTAAAAAAGGTGCTTCTCATTATCTAACGCTATTTTTTTCGATTTTCTAATTTCCTCAAAACATAGTCGATATGCCCCTTTTTTAAACAGAATTTGGATATTCTGGAGAGAATTCATCAAACGGTTATCTATTGATTTTTGCTCTTCAAAACTTCTAAGGCTTTTAAGTATTTTTACATACAAATGTTTACGGGCCTGTTCAAAGTTATAGGTTGGAAATCTTTGGAAGAATAAAGTTTGTACTTCTTCAATACCTCCTAAATACAGCCTGTCAA
>DASVUU010000660.1:0-12338 GCA_036386935.1 Cytophagaceae bacterium
GCATATGATTCCAAAGCGCAGTAAATGCTTTGGGCAATCGCCTGTCGACCTTCTGAATTGCTGAGATAGGAATCTTCAGCTTTATCTGTCAAGAAGCCACTTTCCACTAACACGCTGGGCATAGATGTTTTCCATAAAACAAGAAACCCCGCCTGCTTCACTCCCCTGCTGTTTCTATTTGCGGTCAGTCTAAATTCTCTTTCTATTTTTTCCGCCAATCGTAGACTATTACTCAAATAGGCATTTTGAAATAGCGAAAATAAGATGTAGGACTCAGGTTTGGAAGGATCGAAATTGTCATACTTTTCCTTATGCCCCTTTTCCAGGTAAATCGACGAATTTTCTCTTTTTGCGACCTCAAGGTTTTGACCGGTTTTATCAAGCCCCATGCAATAGGTTTCGGTGCCATGCATGCCTTGGGGGCCAGAGTTAGAATGTATAGAAATGAACAGATCGGCGCCATTTTTATTGGCTAGCCCAGCCCTATCATGTAGTTCTATAAATTTATCTTCTTTACGGGTGAACACAATCTTCACTTCAGGCATCCCCTCCCTAATGAGCTTACCTAAGCGTAGTGCTATATCGAGGTTTACCTCTTTTTCCTTGATCGACCGACCGATACATCCTGGGTCTTTCCCGCCGTGGCCAGCATCTAAAACGATAGTTTTAAGATGATAATGCCTGTATGGAGGCTTCGTCGCGGATATTATTAGAAATAAACAAAATATTAAAATTGACGCCCTTATAGACATTATGTTTATTTTTCTTCTTCTTATAAAATAATTGTATTCAGGTTATACAAGAAAGGTTGCTTCAAAGTTATTTATAATATTTTCAACCAGCTGAATTAAAAAGAAAAAAGAATTCATTTATTATAAAATATCAATCGAATGTTGTTTTTTTACAAGGCTGAATCATTTTTCCAATTAAAAATAGAAACTTTTTGGAACAATTGTTGATTTGCTATTTGTAAAGTATTATATCCTAAGTATGAATAAGATTTTTAAACATTGTTTAATTGCCATCCTTTTTATAGCCTGTAGTTCCTCTGCTCCTACCACTGATGAGGAAAAGGATAAGGTTCTGATGAGCATCATGCTTCACAGCTTAAATAGCGGACATTTTCACCCAAAAGAGATCAACAACGACTTCTCAAAAAAAGCTTTTGATCTTTATTTGAAAAGCCTAGATGTTAATAAAAAATTCCTTGTTCAGTCAGACATTGAAAAGTTTAAAAAATTTGAGACAGAAATTGACAATGAGATAAATGCCGGTACTTTTCAATTTTTTGATCTTTCAATGCAAGTCCTTGATGAGAGAGTTAAAGAGGCTGAATCCTACTATAAGGAAATCCTATCGAAGCCATTCAACTTCTCTATCCAAGAACTGGTGGAGCTTGATGGGGACAAGCTTCCTTTTGCAAAAGACAAAAACGATTTGAAGGAGAATTGGAGAAAATATCTAAAATACCAGACTCTTATAAGATTGGATGAGTTGATGGATGTGCAGGAGAAAGCTAGAGAAAAAAAAGATACCGTTATAAAGGTAAAAACCTTCGCGGTGATGGAGCAAGAGGCCCGCGAAAAGGTACTTAAAAGTCAAAATGATTGGTTTCATAGACTTAAACAACTGGACAAAAATGATAGACTATCACAGTATATCAATTCGATCGTAAGTACTTACGATCCGCATACAAACTATTTCCCACCTAAAGAAAAGGAGAATTTTGACATTGCTTTATCAGGTCAGTTGGAAGGTATCGGTGCGACTCTGCAGGAGAAAGATGGCTACATTAAAGTATTAAACATAGTACCGGGAAGCGCCTCCTGGAAGCAAGGACAACTAAAGGTTGGAGACGTTATTCTCAAAGTAGGGCAAGCAGGTCAGGAACCTGTGGATATTGTGGATATGCGTATTGACGATGCGGTGAAGTTGATTAGAGGAAAGAAAGGAAGCGAAGTAAGGTTAACGGTAAAGAAAATTGATGCCAGTATTGTCATAATTCCAATTATCAGAGACATTGTTGTTCTTGAAGAAACTTATGCCAAATCAGCTGTGCTTGATAATGGTAAAAAGGTAGGATATATAAAGCTTCCTCAGTTTTATGCTGATTTCAATGGTAAGGGAGGTAGAAGCAGTGCAGAAGACGTGAGGAAAGAGATAGCAAAACTACAAGAAGACAATGTACAAGGCTTGATTTTGGACCTCAGAAATAACGGTGGTGGATCTTTACAGGATGCTGTGACAATGGGTGGTTTATTTATAAACCGTGGGCCTATTGTCCAGATCAAATCTGGGCGGGGTGCGCCAAATGTATTGGAAGACATAGATCCAGCTGTTCAGTATAACGGGCCATTGGTTATCCTCGTGAACGAATTTAGTGCATCGGCTTCAGAGATTCTTGCGGCAGCCATACAGGACTACAAAAGAGGCGTGATTGTCGGATCTAATACATTTGGTAAGGGAACCGTACAAAGGCTCATAGACTTAGATGAATACCTTCCAGAAAACTTCGAAAAGGCAAAACCTCTTGGAGCTGTGAAATTAACAACCCAGAAATTTTATAGAGTGAATGGTGGAGCGACGCAATTGAAAGGTGTTGCGCCTGACGTGACTCTTCCAGACAGTTATACTTACCTTGAAATGGGAGAAAAGGAGTTGGAATACCCTATGCCATGGGACGAAATATCAGCTGCAAAATACCAATCTTCTGATCGCATCAAAAACATTGAAGAAATCAAGAAAAATAGTAAGCTAAGAATTGCTTCGAACAGTGCATTCCAACTGGAGGACGAAAATGGAAAGAGATTAAAAGCGCAGAGTGGAAAATCAAGCTTCCAGCTGAACCTCGAAAAATTCCGAGAAGAGCAACATAAAATACAAAAAGAAGCAAAGAAATTTGAAAACGTATTTAAGGAAATTCCAGGATTAAATGTTCAATCTACTATTAGTGACGCGAAGAATATGCCGAAGGATACTGCGCAAGTAGAAAGCTTGAAGGCCTGGCAAAAGAACATCAAAAAAGATCCTTACATCTTTGAGTCGATGGCAATTCTTAAAGAAATGAAATAAATATCTAGATTGTTATATCAACGAAAATGGCGCCTTCGGCGCCATTTTCGTTTAAAGACTAAACTGACTCATCTCTGCCTCCTCAGGCTTGCCCTTTAATTTAGCAATGAGTGATTCGAGTTTGACATGTCTAACATAAAATCCTAGTACACCGACCAACGCCGCTACTCCAACACCCTTTAGTATATTCTCTGTAGTTCCATATCGTTTAACGATGCTGTCAGGCTTTCTTCTTCTGCCAGCATCTATCCTAGTTTTCCATCTATCTTTGTACATAATATTCATCTTTGAAAAATAACTACCCACATTAACAAGTTGTTCATGCGAACATTTTTCCCCACCAAAAAAAGCTTTATCACAAGGAGTTAAGCCACAAAATACTTAGAGAAAATTGCCTTTATCCTCTTCCATTGGTCGGGATCGGATAAATCAATATCTAGATTAAAAACCTCAAATACCTCTTCAAAAAGCCTATTTTGCTGATCGCTAATTTTCAACGCCTCATGATACGGTAAGTCGGAAAACGACACAAGCGAATACAAGCTTTTATATAGTTCAGGGAATTCCTCATGAAGTTTTGATTCTATCTTCTTCCTTAGTATAAATTTGGGGTCGTCTACAAGGTCCCGCATCTCGATAAAATTATTAAGAGCTAGGGTTGATATAGCGTCGGTGTCTCTTTTACGAGATTGTTGAAACATCGAAAACGAGGTAGTTAAATTAGTGTTGGAGTCAACAAACAATTCGAAAAGAATCTTCACATCTTCAAACCCAGCATTCATCCCTTGTCCATAAAATGGAACAATGGCATGCGCAGCATCTCCAATAAGGTAGGCATTGTTTAAATGCCAAGGTTGACAACTTATATACACTAACGAGGATGTAGGGTTGCTAAAGAATTCTTCGAAAAGGTTCGGCATTAGTTTAAGCGCATCGGGAAAATTCTCTTCAAAAAAGCTACGCACGTTAGTTTCATCTTTTAGCCGGTCAAAGGAATATTCGCCGTGAAAACCCAAAAATAAAGTACAGGTAAAGCTGCCATCTAAATTCGGTAGGGCGATCAGCATAAAATTTTCTCGGGGCCATATATGCAGTGCATTCTTTTCCATCGCATACTGACCATTCGCAGCCGGTATATGAAGTTCCTTGTACCCATGATCGATGTATGTTTGGCTATAATTGAATCTATCGGTAAACTGCATCTTTTGGCGTAAAGCAGAGTACGCTCCATCGGCCCCGAAAAGGTAGTCATACTTCCTTTGGATTTTTTCTCCCGCCACCTGACAAGAAAATGTCTGATGTGCAAAATCTACTTCATCAAGCCTGGAATTAAAATTAATCTTCAATCCTCGCAACTCGGCTTCGTGAATCAGGATTTCATTCAAAGCTGACCGTGAAACTGAATAAATCGTATCACCGTTATCGCTGTACGACTGAAAATTTAAGGAACCATTCACCGTATGAACCATTCTACCAGCCATAGGAATACAGATAGTCATGACATCTACATCTAACCCCACTTCCTTCAATGCCTGCAATCCTCTATAGCTTAAAGCTAAGTTTATAGACCTTCCACGATCGCCTTGAAACAATCGCGGGTCGGGTCTCTTTTCAAAGATTTCGACCTGATATCCTTCTTTAATAAAATAAAGGGCCAACAAGGTTCCCACGAGACCTGCGCCAATAATATCGACTTTATTTCCTTCTATTTTATCCATGACAACACGTCTCAGCCAACAACATGGCAAGTTTATATACTTCTTCAAAGCTATTATATAGAGGGACAGGAGCTACTCTAAGTACAGAGGGAACCCTCCAGTCTACTACAAAGCCGTTATAAATTAAGTTTTCATATAGTAGCTTGCCATTATTCGCAACATGTATCGAAAGTTGACAGCCTCTTTCTTTATTGTCTCTTGGAGTGATGATTTTAATCTCATAATGGGAGTCGCCCTTGTTACCTTTTAAGGTACAAGAGTAAGTGATCAAATATTCTAAAAATGACGTTAGACGTGCCGACTTACGCATCAAATTATCGATACCCGCTTCTTCAAATAATTCCAAACTTGCAGAAAGGGCTGTCAAGGATAAAACAGGGGCATTGCTCAACTGCCACCCATCAGCGCCAGGCTCTGGGATAAAGCCTTTTTTCATTAAAAATCTTTCATCCTCCTTATGTCCAAACCACCCTGCCAGTCTGGGTACATCTTTGGATAAGGCGTAAGTATTATGGACAAAAAGTCCTCCGGTGCCCCCTGGGCCAGAGTTTAAGTACTTGTAGCTACACCAAACGGCGAAATCTACGTTCCATCTGTGCAAATCCATTTTAATATTACCTATCGCGTGAGCAAGGTCAAATCCCGCCTTTGCGCCTTGTTTATGTGCAGCATTGGTGATTTCCTTTATATCAAAAGCCTGCCCGGTATAATAATTAATCCCGCTAAACAGGACCAGCGCTAGCGTGTCGCCAGCTTTTTCAATTTCCTTTATGATATCATCATGACTAATTATAAAAGAACCTGCTCGGGGAGCTACTTCAACTATAGCTTCGTTAGGATCAAACCCGTGGAGCCTAACTTGTGATTCTAACGCATATAAATCGGAAGAAAAGTTTTGGGCTTCCGTTATGATTTTAAATCTGGTGTTAGTAGGTCGGTAGAAAGTAGTGAGCATCAAATGAAGATTGACCGTGAGGCTATTCATAGCAATTACTTCGTCTTCTTCAGCCCCTACTAAGTTAGCAAGGGGACGCCTAAATTTTTTGTGAAAATCAACCCATGGGTTTTGTCCTTTAACATGCCCTTCGACTCCTAAATTGGACCAATCGCTCAAATAGCTATCGATCTTTCCTTTGACACTCTTCGGTTGAAGTCCCAGAGAGTTGCCACAAAAGTAGGTTAGAGTTTTGTTATTTTTCGTAGGGAAATTGAATCGTGCTTTGAATTCTTTAAGAGGGTCTTCCTTGTCCAAATGCTGAGCGAAAGCTAGATTATTCTCAAAATTGATCATTGTATAACATTAACAAAAAAAGGATTAGAGTCCAATTACTCTAATCCTTTAATTCTTTGTGTAAACATAAATGTTATATTTTAGGACAAATTGGCTTCTTATGTTTAGATGGAATTTTTTTCTTCTTTGTTGTTATGAGAGAGAAATTATAAGTAAGAGAAAATTCATGAGAGCCGCCAGTTCTCGCTGGAGTCAATTGGGACAAAGTGAGGTCGTAGCTGTAGGCAAATGTGAAGCCTTTGTACAAAAATCCCAACAAAAATATGGCCGCATCTCCATTGTATTTCTCATTAGGATATAGTTTTAGAGGTATTCCTCGATACCAAAATCCGCCAAGAATATTATTGTATCTAGCATAAAACCCTACGTCTAGCTGATCCCACTTTCCTTGCATCTTATATAGTATGACCGGCGAGATACTTTTCTCATACTCTGTACCATCATCGATACCGTATCTTGGTCTTTCCTGCTTACCTACCAATATCTTAGTACCAGTATGAATTGTCAATTTCATTGGCAGTCTTTGCTCAGAGGTTTCAAAACCGAACCTTGGTTGATTTAGGTGGTGCGCGGACAACCCTACCCAAAACCTATTAGAATACAACAGCCCTCCTGCTCCTACATCGGGATATGAAAACCGGGTAGATACGAAATTTTCGCCCGTAGCCTTAGTAGCGTCAAGGCCGGTCCTATCGTCGTATTGCTGATTGAATGTAAGGTGCTTCCATCCCAACGAGTTGTTGCCAAACGAAGCTTGCAAACCTGGTCTGAAAGTCAACTTATCATTTATACTGACAGTATAAGAATATTGCAGGCCTACTTCCAATGATTGGAAAGAATTTGCACCGTAGGAACTAGAATAATCGGAATTGATCAATACCCCAATACCACTATTATATTTTTCAAAAAAGTGATCAAATGATATAGTATTAGAAACAAAGGAAGCATCTAAACTTAGCCATTGAAGACGTGAGTGAAATATGGCTCTTGATGCAAGATTGGATCCGGCAAACGATGGACTTAAATATAGAGCATTCGCATAGAATTGAGAATATTGTATATCTTGACCAATCGCCCTACCTGCGCTAATAATTATAATTATAAAGAGTATATATTTTCTCATTTGACTTTAAGCCCTTAAATTTATAAAATCATTTCCATTCAAGTCTTTTATTAAAACTGTTTTATACGGAAGAAAAGTACTTTCGATACAAATTATCTTATTCAAAGATTATTTATTAAAATTACCATAAAACCCCAGATTTGAAAATATAATTCAATAAAATTAAACTATAAGTGAATTAAGTTCCTTACATGATACTTGGACTCAAAAGCTTACTAAAAAACTAAATATTTTATATTCAATGAGAGAACTGGATTTTTACATTAAAAAATTACAGGATTTAGAATACCGGGGCGAATGGAAGGAAACCTATTTTCACAGTTATGAAAAAGTTCATCTGTTTGTCCATAATTCCCATTTCCATAGAAAGACTTACTATTTATCCCAATTAGAGTCTTTCAATGACGCATTTTTAGATTTACCCTACGGCTCCAGCGACGAAGACAAACTAAATTTTAGAAGAATACAAAAGCATATTATCGACTTAATCTTTCAGATTAGAACCGAAAACCAACAAATCTTTATTGTTCATGGCAGTGATAGCCATATGAGTGATAAGGTAGAATCTTTTCTTGCTAGATTGAAACTGGATTTTAATATTATCGATAGAAATGCTTCCGCTTACAGGAATTTAAAGCAATTTGTTGACATTGCTAAAGAATGTGACTATGCGATCGTCCTCTTTTCGCCGGATGACTTGGGAGGAAAGGCAGGAAGTGTGCAGCAAAGGTATCGTGTAAGCCAGGAAGTATTGTTACAAATGGGCTATTTTCTCTCTCACGTTGGAAGGAAACACCTTTTACTTTTATATTCGGGAGACAAGGAGATAGAGAGTCCCTTTGATTTTGAAGATATAAAATTTGGAGCTTTTGATGAAGAAGGAAAATGGAAGACTTTTGTAATAGAGGCGCTACATAAAGCAGGCATTTATATTGACAAAGAACTTGAAAGTAAGTTGATACAGTAACCCAATATCAATTTATGTAGTAGACAGCTAAAATGATTTCGCTAAAGAATATTTTTGATATTGATACCAACACGGATTTTAACGATAATGCTTTTCGAAGAATTATCCTTCATCAATTCATTTTAATTGCATTTTTCACACTCCTCTCCTACCTTGTTTTATTTTTTATCTTAAAGCTATATCACCTTGCGCTGTTGCTTTCACCTTTTTGTGTTGTCACGGCCTGCATCTATTATCTCAATATCTATAAAAAGCATCAGGCTGCAAAATATATCCTGTTCATCACGCTGAACCTTTGTGTATGTCTTTTCTGCGAGATTGTGGACGCTCGGATTGGATTATATGTGATGTACTTTCCTTTGATTTGTGCGACATCCTTGGTCTTTCCTTTCAGGGAATGGAGGAAAATTATTTTCTTTATTTCTACCTATATATTTTCTTTCATATTTGTACAAATATATTCTCCTCCCAAAGCCATCTCGTTTGCATTAGACGGAAATCTGTCACAAGTCCTTTTCATATTTACATTCATCCTGGCAATTGTGGATATGATATTTTGCATTTATTACTTTGTAAGAATCAATTTTAGATACGAAGCCGACCTTATGAATGCCAAGGAAGCCGCTGAGGCTGCTACGGTTGCGAAAACTAGGTTCTTGTCGACCATGAGTCACGAGATCAGAAATCCAATGAATGCCATTATCGGATTGACTGACCTATTGTTGGAAGAAAAATTTGAGGGAAAGAACCTTGAAAATCTAAGGGCCATAAAATTCTCTGCTGAAAATCTTTATGTAATCACCAATGACATCTTAGACTTTTCTAAGATAGAGGCTGGCATGATGACCTTCGAAAAAGTGAACTTCAATTTGAGGGACCTCATACAAGAGCACATAAAAACGCTAATGCCTAAAGCGAAAAATAAAGGCATCAATCTTTTCACCAAGATAGATAGCAAGATACCCGATTATTTGATCGGCGATCCTGTAAGAATAAACCAGATACTTTTTAACCTGACAGGTAACGCTATAAAATTCACCTCTTCAGGCAATGTGAGAATAACGGCTATGGCTGACTATGTCACTGACAAGAGTATATCGATAGAATTTTCTATCAAAGACACGGGTATCGGAATAGCTGCAGAAAAATTAGATTTGATTTTCGAAAGTTTTACTCAAGCAGACACCGATACAACGAGAAAGTTTGGGGGAACGGGCCTTGGTCTTGCGATCACAAAGAAACTTGTAGAAATGCAAGATGGAATAATCAAAGTTGAAAGCATGCTGGGTGTTGGTTCATCGTTCAACTTTACGCTTCAATTTGAAATAGGTAAAAAGGAGGAAATTCAGCCACAGAGTTATAAGCCAAGCATTGATCACAAGCTGAATGGCATTAGGGTGTTGTTGGCGGAAGATAATCTGATCAATCAATTGGTAGCCGAGCAAATCCTGGTAAAATGGGGTGTAGAGGTAGACAAGGTTGCAACAGGCACTGAGTTGATCCAATTCCTCAAGGACAAGGACTATGATCTAGTATTGCTTGATCTTCAGATGCCAGACATGGATGGATTTGAGGCCATAGAAATCATAAGAAACGGTGGAACCGGCGCTAAAAATTCTAAAATCCCTGTAATTGCAGTCTCTGCTGATGCCTATGAAGAAACTATGATTAAGGCACGAGAGTCAGGGATGGACGATTATCTAAACAAGCCGTTCTTGAAACAGGATTTGTATAATATTATTCTAAAACATGTGTCTTTTTCAACCATGGTACCTTCAACATCACCAGACCTGAATGTGAAGCTTTCAGAACGAACCAAATATATTAACCTTAGGAATATCACTTTAAATCTGGGTAATGATAAGGAAGTCATCTCCGACTATCTTACCCTATTTTTATCGTCAAGCTACGACAATCTGAAGGCATTAGAATCTGCCCTTGCATCTTCTGACCATACCAATATCAAAGTATTCGCTCATAAACTGAAGTCCAGTTTTAGACTTTCTGGGTTGTACGATTGCGCCGACCTTTTGACCCTGGTGGAACATACTCAATTCAGCATTGAAAATAGAGAGAAGGTGATTGACTCTTTTGTAAAAGTAAAGTACATGTTTGATGAGGCAGTAAAGGAAATCGAATCCCTAAGGATGGCTTATATTTAATCACCCCATTTTCATCTTCTTTCACTTTACATTTGCCAAGTTTTTGCAATCTTACAGTTAAGTATTCAACAGTTAATTCAACGTTTCACTGAACGTCAAATATCCCCTATGCGAATCCTATATTTGTCTACACTATTATTATCCTTTGCCCAGGTTTATTCCCAAAAACCTCAGTCTCTCCCTCAAACGATAAATTCCCTATTAACCTCAGAATTTAATCCAAGCTTAAGTGCCAATGGGCGGGTGATGGTACTACAAGCTCCAGTTGGAAATTTTGATGAGGGTGGGGTGGCAATTTCTTATCAAAGAGCAGGTACATGGTCGCGCCCGGAGCAGGTGCCTGGGATAACAGCAGCAGGGGAAAAGGTCTTTAATGGCGCTGCTTCTTTAAGTCATGACGCCAATTATATCTTCTTCTCATCCAACAGAAGAGGAGGTATTGGGGGACAGGATATTTGGTTTGTAGAAAAGAGAGGGACGTCATGGACCTTACCAAAAAATCTAGGCAAACCAATAAACTCTGAAAAAATTGAAACCGATCCTAGCCTATCAGCCGATGGTAAAACCTTATATTTTACAAGGCTTACAGGAGCAAAAGGTTCGAAGGGAGAATCCTGCGGAAAAATCTTTTATGCTGAAAGAATGGGTGTAGACGGCTGGTCTGAACCAAAAGAAATGCCAGCCCCCATAAATTCTGGCTGCGAATGCAATGCTTCAATTCTTGCCGACAACGCGACGCTGACTTTTGCGAGCAACCGTGCTGGAGGGAAAGGACACTTCGACCAGTATATGACAAAGTATGTCAATGGGAAGTGGGGGTCGCCAGTTGCCTTAGAATTAATCAATACTCCGCAAGAGGATAAGTATATCTCAATTCCAGCCTCAGGAGATTATGTTTATCACAGTATAGCTGCCGGAAAGGGCACCGATGTAGCGCGAACGAAGTTACCCGACCATACTAAACCTCTAAAGACGCTCCTCATACAAGGCAATATTTCAAGTAGCTCTAAGCTTTCATTGTTTTCTGTTAATAAAAATAAGTTTGTCACTGTTTCACCAAATAGTAGCTCCTACTTTTTCATACTTCCTGAAAAAGAAACTTATGAACTCACCTTTGCTCCTAATTCCAAGGGATCCGCTTACCAACATCTATATATCAATCTGGATACTTTGAAAAAATTTAAAGAATTGAAATACGATATTAATGCGGTACGGCTGAAGCCGGGTGTGGTGCTCAATTTAAACAACACAAAGGTTAACGAAGACTTTACCATCGACCCTAAGTCTAATAATGAGCTTAACAATTTGGTCAAATTACTTAAAGACAATCCGACGATAAAAATTGAAATTGTAAACTATCCTGTCAAAGGGCAGGATGTTACAAACAATATACCAGCCGATAGTACTGGAGGCTCAAATACAACTATTTTAGAAAATGAGCGTACGGGAAAAGTATCAGAAACCATTAAGAAATTTTTAGTTTCTAAAGGAATTATTGAAAACAGAATTTTGGCCAAAGGGATGGACGTGCCAAAGACGAAGACAGCGGCTGACAGCATGTTTGTTAATGATGCCGCCGATATTATCGAAGTAAAAATTGTCTCAGAGTAATTGTAAATTTTCAACCAAAAAAATATAATGGAAAATCAAAGAGTACAGGTGGAATCAATGATCGACAGTTATGTTGCTGAAATTGGACTTACCAAAGAACAAACATTCAACCCTGAAAAAAAAGCATATTATTGGGTAAAGGGTTCGGCAAGAATCGAAGTTTTTATTCAAGAAATAAAATTCGAAAGCCATGCACGTTACTACTTGAGAATTTTCTCTCCAATCATAAAAGTACCGGCAAACAACCAACTTCATTTTTTTAAAAGATTGCTTGAAATCAACGACTCTAAATTGGGCGTCAAATTAACCTTGCTTCCAAATAGCGACCAGGTATACGCTACTTTTGAGAGGGACATCAAAGGGATAGATTATGAAGAACTCGCCACCTGCATTG
>DASVUU010000661.1:0-20407 GCA_036386935.1 Cytophagaceae bacterium
CAGGTAGCAGGGAGCAAAATCACTTTAGTAAAACCAGATAAACTGGCGGCCATGAAAAATTGACCGTCAGATCAAATCCATTTTATGCTGAAATACTTGAGCGATCTTGTTCGCTCTTGCTTTGGCCATCTCTGTTTTTGGGCCAAAGAATTGCGCATCAATATTTTCCGTAAACAGCGCCAGCCATCTTTCAAAATGTTCTTTTGAAATCGGCAGCCGAAGGTGCTTGGGGAATGGTTGTCCCCTATATCCTGAGATGCCAAGGATAATGTGATTCCAGAACATATACATTTGTGGCAGGTGATGTGTCCAGTCTACTTCTGCAAAATCATTGAATATAGAGGCAAGCAGGTCATCGCTGTTTACTTTGTCGTAGAAAGTATCAACCATAATTTTTACGTCTGCTTCAGTTTCTATATCGTGTTGTTTGTTGCTCTCCATATTACATGTAGTTTAGATCGTTGTTCTTTTTTAGTTTGACTATCCCTAGCAGGTTAAAAAATCTTATAATAGGATAAGTGGGATCAAATTCATGCCACTTCACACCAAAGTTGGCTCTGCCGCCCAATTTGTGGTGGTTATTATGGTAGCTTTCACCCATCATAAGAAAGTCGAAGGGAAGAAGATTTTTTGCAGTATCAGATACCTTGAAATTTACATAACCAAACTTGTGAGCAAACCAGTTGATAATCGCACCATGCACAGGCCCCATCAGGTAGTGTATGGGTAGCAGAAGAAACATCCACCAAGCTGTCGCAAATTGAATGTAAAATAAGGTATACAAGGTGCCCCATGCCAGCCTTGACAGCCACTTGTCGCCCAGCCTTTCAATAAAACCCCAGTAAGGAACGCCCTTTATAAACTTCGGTTCTATTGTGGTTCTTTTATTGAGAATGTCATTATAAATATTTTTCGTCTTCCACATCATATCTCCCAAGCCTTTGGAGAAAATAGGGGAGTGGGGGTCTTTCTCTGTGTCGGCGTAGGCATGGTGCAGCCTGTGCATGATGCCATATGCGTGGGGACTTAGAAAAGACGAGCCCTGAAAAATATAAGTCAGGACATAGAAGATTTTCTCCGCTGTCTTGCTCATGGTAAACATTTGGTGTGCAGCATAACGGTGCAAAAAAAATGTCTGAGCGAATAACGAAAGATACCAATGAGCAATAAAAAAGTAAAATATGGTCATAGTTACAATAGTTATTTAGTTAATGTATAGTTCACTCTTTGGGCACTCCCTATCGGGCCGGGCCATTTGCTCCAAGTCCTCGTTCGTGCCTCACTGCGGGCTTTTCGCGTCTGTCCCTAGTGCAGCAAGGCAATTATAATTTTCAGTTTGTGCAAACTTATCATCCTTCCATACACCGTTGGTTCTACGCCCTTGAAGGACTGGCATTGTCAGTGACATTTTTCAATTTTACAACAAGAATTCTTTCCTTCACCATCACTTGTTGCTTCCCAGTTCGCCCCACGCCAGATGAGCATCAAGCCAACGATACAACCTAAGATTGGACTTGCTTTAAAAAACAATGATCTCACTTTTGCACTTACCACATTTCCAGTAAGAGAAACAGCTAGCATTAAAGGAACAGTACCGAGCCCAAAAGCTGCCATGAATGCAGCGCCAGACATTGGGCCGCCAGTCGCCAGCGCGCCAAGCATTGCCATGTATACCATGCCACACGGAAGCAATCCATTGAGCAGTCCAACAATAAACAAAGAGGAGTACCCCCGCTTGCATAGATAATATTGAAAACTCAATTTTATTTTTGATTGGATGGTCGTAATAAAGCCGTTATTACCCACGTGAAACCGAAACGGATTGTATACCAACAAAACGGAGGCAATAATTAAGACACCTGCCGCAATTGACAAGACTTGTTGCAGTCCGGCCGAGGCAAACCCTTTGCCCACAATTCCAATGAGCAAGCCCAATGTTGCATAGGTGAGTACCCTGCCAAGGTTATACAATAAGTACTTTAGTAATTTGATGAAGGGATCACTTGTGCGCACTGGAAGGGCTATAGCAATGGGGCCACACATTCCCAGGCAATGCAAGCTTCCAGAAAGGCCGATCATGAATGCGATGTAAATCATTATTGAATCATAATAGATTGTTCGTTGTAGTATTTTTTACCTTCTACAGCATAGTCAAGCTGTACCTTATAATGCCCTTTTGAAAATAGGCCTTTGCTGAATATTTGTATGCCTGTAGCAGATGAGGATATTGTTTTCTTAAAATCTTTTTTAGCATCAGAAGGACGGAAGAAGAGGACTTCCCCCTCTATTCTTTTTCCCAGAAGGTCATCGGGGAATTTTACGATAACATTGTTGTCAGCTACCACACAGGTAAGTCTATCTTTCAGGTCGCGCTGATTTGTTTCCTTGTCAATCTGGTTTTGAAATTGAAGCTCTCTGCCATAGTAGTCTTCTGTAACCAAGTCAAAATTTTGACGAAATGCACTGATGACCAAGAATAGCATGAAGCCTACGAAGCTCATTGTTAGTATTGTAACACGATATCCCCAGCTCATAATTTTAATTTGTTAACGGTCCTATAAATGTTGTTGAAACAGTTTCTATCTCTTTTGCCTCTGAGTAGACACCAATTTTAATTTTTGTCTTTGCCTGTTTAATATCTGCTTTGCTCAAAATAATAAACGCTGCAGTTTGGGCAGTGCCCTGAGACGGGATCACTAGGTCCTTTCCGATTAGTTTAATTTCTCCAGTGCCTGAAAGAAGCTTTATTTTTACTTTTATTTCCCTGCTCGTTTTATTGATCATCTTGAGGTTGTACAGATTGCTTACTTTGTTATCAGGCAGTTCTTGAAAGAGTATCCCAGGCGTTCTTAGCATGGAAGTCTCAATGTCAGATCGGAAGACGAGCATCGCTGAAATGAAGCCTAGGAGAAGTAGTAATATGACGGTATATCCAATCGTTCTGAAGTTAAAGGAAAATGGCTTTCCTTGTGCGATCCCTGCTTCGGAGTCAATGCGTATCAATCCTTCTGCGAGCCCCACTTTTTTCATCATGAAGTTGCAGGCATCTATACAGGCCGTACAATTGGTACATTCCATTTGAGTACCATTTCGGATGTCGATACCCATTGGGCAGACATTTACACATTGGTTGCAGTCAATACAGTCTCCTTTGCCAACATTGGCGCGGTTTTCTTTGGCTTTTAGTTTACCTCGAGTTTCACCTCTGATGTAGTCATATGCAACGATCAAAGAATTTTTATCAAGCAAGACTCCTTGTAGCCTTCCATAAGGGCAAATGGTGGTGCAAATTTGCTCTCTGAATCTTGCGTATACCCAGTAAAAGGCAAGGGTAAAGGAGAGTAGTGCAACGAAATTACCTAAATGATTTTGTGGATGATCTGTTAGTAGTTTTATGACTTTCTCGGCTCCTAATATATAGCTCAGAAATATGTTGGCAATCAGGAAAGAGATGGTAAAGAAGAGTATATGTTTGATTGACTTTTTAAAAACCTTTTCAGTGCTCACCGGCGCTTTGTCCAAGAGTATTCTGGTTTTATAATCTCCTTCTATCCAAAATTCGATTTTTCTGAATACAGATTCCATAAAGATTGTCTGAGGACATATCCACCCGCAGAAAACGCGTCCATAGACCACAGTAAACAAGCCAATGAAGATGACAAAGGCGATCATGATGAGCAGGAAAATGTGAAAGTCTTGCGGCCAAAAAATCTTTCCGAAAATGATAAACTTCCTTTCTACAATATTGAGTAGCAAGACAGGTTCACCATCTATGGTCATGAAAGGTCCTGAAACCATGAGTGCAATAAAGCATACTGAAAGAAGCATCCTATAATTGGTGAGCTTGCCAAATGGATTTTTAGGATAGAGCCATATTCTCTCCCCGGATTTATCTACCGTAGAGATTTTGTCCCGGAAAGATTTGCCTGCTTCACTTCCCATCGAGGGCATACCTGTACTTGGAATCATAGTTATTTGCTGCTCAATTTATCTTTTTCCTCATACTTGTCACCCTGAGGCGCTTTACCGTTAGGTGGATTTGTACCCTTCAAGCTTTTTATGTAGCTGGCTACATTCTGGATGTTGAGTGGGCTCATCTGTGCCTTCCACGAAATCATCCCATTCTGCGGGACACCGTACTTGATGGTTTTAAAGACATCTTTGATATCTCCTCCATGCAGCCAATATTCATCGGTGAGGTTTGGACCTACAATGCCTTCACCAGACTGACCATGGCAGGCCGCGCAGTTTTGTAAGTAAAGGGCTTTACCGCCTTCAATTCCTTTTGAGTCTGCAAACTTCACATTCGTTTCGTCAATGCTGTTGGCAGCATGCTTCATATATTCTTCAATATCTATTTTCGCCTGTGCAACCTCTTGTTCGTACTCTTTTATTTGAAGCGTACCGTTATCATAGAAGTGGTAGTAATAGATGTAGCCAAAGGAGTACACGATCGTCGCATAAAACATATATTTCCACCATGGTGGTAAATTGTTGTCCAGTTCACGTATGCCGTCGTACGCATGGTCAGTCAAGATTGCCTCTTCAAATTCTACGGGGACCGTGTCGGTGAGCTTTGATATAATACCGGCCAACATTGGTTTCTGCTCTGAAGCCGGTTTCTGCATATCGATAAAAGCCTTCAGCATGTAAATAGTATACAGGAGCACTAGCAGTATTAGCCCAAGAATGACGTAAATCGCCAATGACATAGGATCTGCAATAAGGGTGGTTGGTTCTTTACTTTCAGCCCATGATACGCACGGCATTGCTGTCATCACTATTATGAATAGCAAGCTCTTCATTCGATTTACCTTAGATTGTTCTTTCATTTTATTCGAGGCCGTTATTAGTGGAATCTTCAAGGGGAAGATTTTGCATTTTATCGATGAAACCTCTATCGCTTCTAGATACCATGAGCAAGACAACCAGGAAGAATAAGAAAAAGATGATGAAAGAGATGATCGGATATATTTCGATGTGCCCGATGGACGTCATATGGTTTTTTACAAATTTGAGCATGATCGTATTATTTAGCTTTTGCTACCGGTTTTACTTTAATATCTGTTCCCAATCTTTGCAAGTATGCGATGAGGGCTACAATCTCTTTTTCCTCTTTAACTTGTATTTTGGCATTACTTAGGTCTGCAGCAATTTCAGCAGCTTGTTTCATTAGGTCAGCATTTGCCTTGCTTTCATATCCTTCCGGATAGGGGACACCAAGTGTTCTCATAGCCTTTATCTTTCCTGCGGTGGAAGCGGTGTCTATTTCTTTTTCAAACAACCATGGGTAAGAAGGCATGATAGATCCCGGTGACATACTTTCTGGGTCGAGCATGTGGTTGTAGTGCCAGGAGTGAGGGTATTTCCCACCTATCCTATGAATGTCCGGGCCAGTTCTTTTGGAGCCCCACAGGTGAGGATGGTCATAGACAAATTCTCCTGCCTTGGAATATTCACCATAGCGCTCTGTCTCAGATCGAAAAGGCCGTATCATCTGAGAGTGACAGTTGTTGCAACCTTCCTTGATGTATACATCGCGGCCATGCAGCTCCAGGGAAGTATAGGGTTTCACGCTTGCGATGGTTGGTATATTAGACTTCACAAGAAATGTCGGGATCATTTCCACAACCCCACCTATGAGGATCACGATTAAACTAAATACCATCAATTGAACTGGTTTTCTTTCAATAACTCTGTGCCAGTGTTCTTTTGGATCTTTTGCCTCTTCGTGTAATGCAGGTGCTTCAGCCTCTTCATTGGCTAGGAAAGAACCTGCTTTGGCGGTCATGATGAGATTATAAGCCATTGTCACAGTACCTATGATATAAAGAGCTCCACCCAATGCTCGGAGCATGTACATGGTTTTGATCTGTGTAACGGTTTCGAGAAAGTTGGGGTAAGCAAGTAATCCCTCCTGAGTAAATTCTTTCCACATCAAGCTTTGTGTAAAGCCAGCCCAATACATTGGCAGTGCATAGAAGATGATGCCTAATGATCCTATCCAGAAGTGAAAATTTGCAAGTTTTTTAGAATAAAGATCTGTTCTAAACATCTTTGGGAAAAGCCAATAAAGCATACCAAAAGTGAGGAATCCATTCCAACCAAGACCTCCAACGTGCACGTGAGCTACGGTCCAGTCGGTAAAGTGGCTTATTGCATTTACATTCTTGAGTGAAAGCATCGGGCCTTCAAAGGTTGCCATTCCGTAAGCTGTCAATGCAACAACCATAAACTTTAATACGACATCTTCTCTTACTTTGTCCCATGCTCCACGAAGGGTGAGTAAACCGTTCAACATCCCTCCCCATGATGGCGCGATCAACATGACAGAAAATACTACTCCCAATGACTGAGCCCAATCAGGAAGCGCTGTGTAGAGCAAATGGTGAGGTCCTGCCCAGATATAAAGGAATATCAAGGCCCAAAAGTGAATGATCGAGAGACGGTAGGAATATACAGGTCTGTTTGCAGCCTTGGGCACGAAGTAGTACATCAAGCCGAGGTAAGGAGTTGTCAAGAAAAATGCCACTGCGTTGTGGCCATACCACCATTGTACCAATGCATCCTGCACTCCAGCATACCATGAATAACTTTTCATGAATGAAACGGGGAGCTCAAAGGAGTTAACTAAATGAAGTACAGCAACGGTTACAAATGTTCCGATGTAAAACCATATCGCTACATACAAGTGTTTCTCTTTTCTCTTTAGAATAGTTGCAAACATATTCCATCCGAAGACTACCCAGATGATTGTGATAGCTATGTCAATTGGCCACTCTAGTTCTGCATACTCTTTGCTGGTCGTGTAGCCTAAAGGAAGCGTAATGACGGCCGAAAGGATGATCAGTTGCCAACCCCAGAAGTTGGTTTTACTCAGTGCATCGCTGTACATCCTGGTTTTGCAAAGACGTTGCAGCGAATAATAAACCCCGGTGAAAATTCCATTGCCTACGAATGCAAAGATTACGGCGTTGGTATGAAGTGGACGTATGCGGCCAAAGGTGGTGAACTCAAGGCCGAAGTTTAGTGCTGGCCATGCGAGCTGCATTGCTGCTGTCAGCCCGACCAACATCCCTATGACGCCCCAGGCGATGGTTGCGAAGGCGAAATTTCTGACAATGGTATTGTCATACGAAAACTTTTCTAACTGCATGTTCACTTCTTGTTATTATTTTGTGTTGATTCAGAATTTTTGGAGTCAAATAGCATGCGCACTGAGGGCGCATAATCATCGTCGTATTGTCCGTCTTTAATGGCCCAGAGGAAAGCTCCAAGAAAGGAACCGGCTACGAGCAGGCTGCAACAAACCAGTACTATTAGTACGCTCATTTTTGTGTGATTTATATTTACAAAGAAAGGAGATGTGGAAATGAGGATGAATGAGCGACCGCAACGATAAGATTGATAAATGTCAGTTTTTCCTGTAACCTTGGTCAGCCGAGAGTAGTAGTGCTATTTAATTTTATATTTCTTAGCAAAAATGGTACTCATTAGGGTGACAAAGAGCACAATTGACACGGAGCTTAATGGCATCAGAATAGCGGCCGTCAGAGGTTTTAAATCTCCTTGCATCGCGAAATACAATCCGGTGACATTGTACGACAATGAAATAACCAAGCTGAAATACACTGTACGCAGACATGCCTTTGCGTAAGAGAGAAAATGTGGGAGTTTGGAAAATTTATCGGCTTCCAATATCGCATCACAGGCTGGAGAAAAGGCTCCAGTATTTTCAGAGATGGCGATGCCACAATGGCTAGCAAGTAAGGCTCCAGCGTCATTTAGACCGTCGCCAACCATGAGGACCCTATGTTTATGCTTCAATTTAAGTACGTACTTTAGCTTGTCCTTGGGTGACTGGTTGAAGTGAATGTGCCCAGAACTAAAGTATTTACCTAGATAGACTCCTTCTGCGTCATTATCCCCCGAAATCAGGTGTATTCGAAAATCCCTTTTCAGCTTGCTTAATAGTTCACTTAGACCGTTTCTGTAGTTGTTCTTAACTACGTAGCAGGCTTTCGTTTCCCCATCGACAGACACATAAACACGTGTATCATTGCTAGCAATGTCATTTCCTGGAACATTAAGTCCCACAAATGATGGAGAGCCTAATTTTATCAGATGTGCTCCAAAGATTCCCTCTATCCCCTTGGCGGGAATTTCATTATACGAATCGCTTGGAATGCATTTATAAGCTTCAAGATACTTAGCAAGAATCCTCGATAACGGATGGGTGGAATGTTCGGCAAGCGATCTGACCCATTGAGTTTCCTGAGGGTTCAAAAAACCTTCAAAGCCGACATGAAAGCCACTCGACGTGGTGAGGGTGCCTGTTTTATCGAAAATAACGGTGTCATTATTTGCAAGCTTCTCTATTGTTTGTGTATTTTTTAGAAATAAGCCATTCCTTCCCAATATATTCATTGCATTACCGAAACAGAAGGGAATAGCTAGTGCCAGCGTACAAGGGCAAAATATGATTAGTACCGAAACCGCCGAATATAAAGCAACATTTGAATCTTCCCACAGCCAGAAGAGGTAGGTTCCTACACTTAAAAGCAGAACCGCTATAGTAAAGTATTTCCCGACCTTGTTTGTAAATTCATCTAAATCCGCATATTGCGGCTTGGACTTGTCTTTGTTCCATAGCTGGGTTAGATAACTCTCAGAAACACCTCTGCTAAGCAAAACTCGTATCCCTGCCCCACATTGTTTTCCACCGGCATAAACTTGTGCGCCCTGGCTTTTAAGTACTGGGGTAGACTCGCCAGTTACAAAACTATAGTCTATATTGGCATCACCTTCTATCAATATGCCATCCGCCGGTATAATTTCCTGGTTTTTTATTTGAATGATATCTCCAGCTCTAAGTTCGTTGAGCTGTACAAAAGTAGATACTTCGTTCTCTATTCTTGTTGCCGTCAACGGGAAATAGGATTTATAATCCCTGTCAAATGACAATGCTTCATATGTTTTATTTTGATACCATTTACCAATTAGCAGAAAGAATACAAGCCCTGTCAAGGAATCCATATACCCTGTTCCTTTGCCACTTAAAATTTCTATAGTGCTCTGTAAAAATGCTGCCAGCAGCCCAAGGGCAATGGGAAGGTCTATGTTGATGACTTTGTTTTTAGTTGCATTGTAAGCAGAAGTAAAATAGTTTGAAGCGCTGTAAAAGAAGACGGGTAAGGCAAGGAGCAAACTCAGATAGGTGAAGAGGCTTTTAATTTCCCCTTGGAAGGGATCTACCTTGGAAAGGTAATCAGGCAGGCTCAGCATCATGATATTGCCGAAACAAAATCCGGCTATTCCCAACTTGTAATACAAGCTTTTGTCAACTTTTTTCTTATTAACTTCTTTGCCATCGAGCGTTATCAGGGGAGGGTAGCCCAAAGAAGATAGGAGGTCGGCAACTGCTCGGAGGGTGATGCGGTTGTTAAATTGTACATTAAGTTCTTTTTTTTGAAATTGAATGGTGGCACTAATGACACCAGGGTTTATCTTATGAAGATTTTCAAGAAGCCAGATGCAGGAACTGCAGTGGATAGAAGGGATATGGAAGGTAACACCAGAAAGTTGTTCGTCTTTAAACGTTAGGAGAGACTCCCTTATCTTATCGTCATCCAAAAACGCAAAATCTTGTTTCCCTTTTATGTTGTTTCCTGGGTTTTCTTCAAGAGAATAGTAGTCACATAGTGAGTTTTCTGCAAGAATTTCATAAACTGTTTTGCAACCTTGGCAACAGAATACTTTGGAGCCCAGCTCTATTGATGCACCAGGACAATTCTCACCGCAATGATGGCAACGTATTGCGATGTCTGTATGATTTTGTGGGGTAAACATATTTCGCTGTTGAATCGGTATTTGTATCAATTGCAATCACTAAAGAGTAGTTGCAAGTTACCTCGGTGGGAAGGCGGAATAAATGACAAAAGTCATTAGAACCGATAAGCCTCATCATTCAAATTAGTGTGGTCAACACTTAATTTTATACATTAATAATTTTGATAAAGTATGAATGATATTTTAGACGAGTATTTCTATGAGGTGGATCTCTCCTTGAATTCGTCAAGAAAGGGCCTGCTAACATCACATGGGCTAGAGAAAATCGACGTGTTGTCTTCGGTAGAGTCGCCGAGCAATAATAAAATGATGTGGACCCCAGAGCATCTCCTTGCGGCGTCTCTCTCCTCCTGTTATATGGCGACCTATCTCAAGGTGGCTGCTGAAACGAATCTTGAGGTTTTGGCCTATCACAGCCAATGTTTTGTAAAACTAGAGAAGAGAAAAGGCAGGTTCGTAACCACTGAAATTTTGCTTAGGCCAACTATTAAGTTGCTTGATAGCACGGCCATGCCAAGAGCAATTAGGTGCATAGACGAGGCTGAGAGACTTTCACCTATAAAAAACGGGCTGACGATTCCGATAGAGGTGCATCCACGGTTCGAATATTTGCAGAAGGAGGTAAAGATATCGGCTTAGGTAGCCATCTTATCATTATTTTATTCCGCAACTGTTAATATTACGTTACCTACTTTTTGTCCTGATTCTACGTAATGATACGCCTCAACAATCTGCTCTAGTTTAAACTTTCTATCGATCACTGGTTTGAATTTTCCTCCCTCAATAAGTTCTTTTAAAAAGAGTATATCTTCCTTCGTGAACGTCGGAATTGGAAATAAAACCTTCTTTCCTCCAAAAATAGGCGTCACTAGCGCGAATAATATATTTTCGCCTCTCGTGCCAAGTTCTGTAGAAATATAAATTCCTTTCTCATTGAGCAAGGGGGCACACTTTCCAAATGAACTTTTACCAACCGCATCGAATATAAAATCAAACTTGGTTTCTGTATCTAAATATTTTTCGGTTTGATAGTCAATTACTACATCTGCGCCAAGGGACTTCACAAGTGCTACATTTTTTGAATTGCAAACAGCCGTTACGTTCACTCCAAAATATTTCAGTAGCTGTACTGCAGCAGATCCAATTGCTCCCGTTGCCCCGTACACCATGGCATGCTGACCTGCTTGTATCTTAGACGCTCTTATATTAACCAGAGCATAGTGCGCACCTTCGGTGATTGCTGCGGATTCTTCAAAGTTTAAATTGTTAGGCAGGATCGCAATGAAATCATTTTCGTCAATAGTCAAATATTCCCCGTGACCACCGCAGGTCTTGTCGTTGAAACCAAAAATCCTGTCGCCCTCTTTGAAGCTAGTTACCTTCGACCCGACCTCTTGGATGACACCCGCGAATTCACATCCTAAAACAGGATACTTTGGGCGCAATAGTCCACTCCAAAACCGGGAAATAAAGTAATTAGCACTTCGAAATCCTGAGTCTGTTCTGTTTACTGTGCTAGCATGCACTTTTAGCAAGACCTCATTCTCCTTAGGAACTGGCTTTTCTATTTCCATTAGTTTCGCTACTTCCGGCGGTCCATATTCTTTGTATACTACTGCTTTCATCTATTATTTTATACGTTAGATTTTATGGTTATAAAAGGATTTTAGCCGTTTGGATTGCAGCGATACCTCAGTCTCAGACCTACAAAAAGCAGGTACATCTCAATGACGAATGACGAAACAATATATTCTATTTAATGCCTTTAATGGAAAGACAAGTTATCGAAAAATATAAGCTCGGCTTGGGCCACTTTAAATTGGAATAGGAATCGGCTGGCTTTGCTGATTCTTTCTGATAATTCTCAAAAATACGAGCAGCAGACCCTATTGTTTCCTGCTCCTATGGCTTTAATGAGAATGTTATTGTGGGCTTGGTTAACATGTCTAATGACGAATTGGGTCCCAAGAGAAAATCAAAGCTAGCATGCGAACAGCCATCAGCTTTAAATTTGATTAATCTTTTAAAGCCCAAGCTAAACCAGCCCACCTTAATTATTATTTTATTGTCATTTTGAGCAGCTATACCACCTTTAAGGTCAAACTCAACGTCAAGGCTAAAGCTGGCACCCTAGCTATTCGTCTTTATACCACACCATTTATAACTTTTAAATCTCCCGTTATAATATCTTACCATCATCCTAATGGCCAATCTCCGTTCACCAATATCTCTTTATTGAAATGCCAGGGTTATATCACCTGCTTCTCATAGCAACAGAAAGGGATAGCAAGGTTTCTAAAGTATAGTTGCCCTCTTTCTTTATACATTCTTTCGATATAAAGGCGAGAGGCCGCCACGTTCGCGGTATAGGCATCTAGTCTTATCGATTTATACTGGTTTATAAGGGCAAAGTTTTCAGCAAATTCCATCAATTTTTTAGCAAGTCCTTTCTTTTGATGTGCCGGATGTACTGCCAATCGATGTATTATTAGAAAGGGTCCGATAGTCTCCTCCCATTTAATTTTATCGTATTGCGGGTCCTGATCAGTGTTAACTACAATGGAACCCAATACTGATTTTCCATCGCTTAGCACATAAAGGTGACCGCTTTTTATGTCCTGCTCAACAATGTTAAAGTTAGGATAGGTGTCCGTCCATTGGAAATTTTGTGACGCCCTCATCGCTGCTTTACAAGCCTCATACATTTCATATATGACCGGTAGTTTATTCTCTTTGGCTAATTCTATTTTCATAGTCTACAATGGTTGTGGCTGCTCTCTAATCGAATTTACTAATTAATAAATAGGCAAGCAAATGAGGCTCAGTTAAATGATTTAAAATAAGTTTATCCATAGGAGATAGAATTTTAGCCATTCTCATATAACCGCTCAGCTATACAAAGGGAAGATGGAGTAGGGGGTATTGATAAGATCTAGAGCGGCAATAGAATTTATGAAGACAGATAGTCAATTAAATTTCAGATTTGGTATTTCAATAATAGCTGTTGAAATATTTGATAAATGTATTAAACAAGAAGGGGTAGCCGTTAATATCCTGATTATCGTTCGCTAAATGTAATAACCGTATAGATAAATTATTTTTTAAGATTTTTAGACTCTACTAACGAAAATGGACTTTCTTTAGCAAACGCCGCTCGTTATTTGTACGGTCCGGTATGCAGCATTTGCGGCTTATACTTACATCATCCAATTTCGTAAAAACTTCCCTGACCTATTTTCAACGAATTGTATGACAGTGTTTTATAAATATGTATCAGTTTTAATTTATTGTTAGAGCAAATTCCGACGCGCTAAATACTGAAAAGCCACTTTTGGAGAACTTACGGCCTTTTAGGCAGTTACCTTCTAAACTTTTCAGTCATGGCAGACACATCATCAAGGAGTTTAAAGGCCCTGGATTGGGTAAATCTTTTTATGGCAGATGTAAAAGATGGGGTGGGAATTTACCTCGCTGTCTACCTTCTTACCGATGTCGGTTGGAACCCTGGTAAGATAGGAATGGTGATGGCAATTCCGTGGCTAATCGGTATCATAGTAACGCCCGGTGTAGGTGCTTTGATTGATAAGACTAGGTTCAAAAGACATTTACTAATTATAGGATCAATTGCCATCGCGTTTTCTGCAGTGCTTATAATTTATTGGCCAACGTTTTGGCCCATCGTCCTCGCCCAATTGTTGGTCGGCGTCTTTCAAGCAATCTATCCCCCAGCCATTGCTTCTATATCCTTGGGAATCGTAGGCCATGAAAGGCTTTCACCAAGAATCGGTAGAAATGAGAGCTTTAACCACGCAGGAAATATGATCGCAGCCATTATCAATGTTGGAATGGCCTTATACATTTCATACCATGGTATTTTCTATTTTTCAATTCTGCAATGCCTGCTGATCGTCGTTGCCACACTACTTATCAGGGAAAAAGACATTGACCACAAGCTAGCAAGAGCTGCTAAAGTAGAACAGGACAAGGAAGTTTCTGCTGCTCGTATTGGTGATTTATTTTCTAATCGAAATACGGTAATGTTCATCATAGCTATGTTCTTATTTAGTTTCTCAAACGGTTACATGCTGCCGCTACTAGGGCAAAAGATTAGCGTACACGATCCAAGAAACTCCTCCGTGTATCTGTCTATTTGCATCATTATTGCTCAGGCAGTGATGGTTGTGGTCGCATGGATTATAGGCAAGAATGCTGATATGTCGAGAAAGAAACTATTTATGCTGGCTTTCATTATCTTACCTATAAGACCAATACTGTTCAGTCTGATAGAGCATCCCTATGTCTTAACTGGCATTCAAGTACTTGATGGATTAACCGCAGGTGTGTATGGCGTACTGATCATTTTGATGATGGCTGATTTAAGCAAAGGAACTGGCAGATTTAATCTCTTACAAGGCGCAGTTTACTGTGCACTAGGAGTGGGCATGGCCTTGAGCACATTTGTCACCGGGAAAGTTTCTGAAGCTTACGGGTTTAATAACGGTTTCAGATTTCTTGCTGCGATCTCCATAGTAGCTTGTTTGTTTTTTACCTTTTTCGTTAAAGAAACCAAGGAAAATAAATTAAAAGTTGAAAATGAGCCAAATGTGGTTTAGACCACAGCGGCAGAGGTTTTGCGAAAAATTATTCCGTACTTTTCCACGAACTTAATACTTTAAAAAAGGTTGCTTTTCTACGAATATCAAGGAGGAAAAATGGAAAATCAACAGGAAAAGAATAATGCAGTGCCAATCTGGGGAGGTATCGAGTGTACGGTACATAGATTGAGAAATAGTTACGGAAATCAATTATTTAGAAATGGCCATCATAGTCGCATCAGCGATTTGGATTTAATAGCTGAGCTTGGGATAAAGACCTTACGGTACCCGGTAGTTTGGGAAAGCATAGCTCCGGAAGGTCTTAAAACAGCGGACTGGAGCTGGATAGACGAACGACTCTATAGATTGAAAGAACTTGGTATAAACCCAATAGCGAGTTTTCTTCATCACGGAAGTGGACCTAAATACACTAGTTTGATCGACCCGCAATTTCCAGAAAAGCTAACGGAGTTTGCCGTAGCAGTTGCTGAAAGGTACCCGTGGCTCGAATTGTTTACACCAGTAAACGAGCCGCTAACCACCGCACGTTTCAGTTGTCTTTATGGCCACTGGTATCCACACACGAAAGACCATCATGCATTTTCAATTGCATTGCTAAACGAGTGCAAGGGGACTATTATGGCAATGAAGGAAATAAAGAAAATAATTCCAAATGCCAAACTCGTTCAGACGGAGGATTTAGGAAAATGCCATGCAACGGAAAAGCTTCAGTATCAATGTGATTTTGAGAATGAACGTAGGTGGGTGACATTTGATCTACTAACCGGTAGAATCGAGGAAAACGAAATGATGATGGAGTATTTCAAAGGAAAAGGAAAAATCGAAGACAGTGACCTTGCCTACTTTAAGGAAAATAATTATGCTCCTGACGTTGTTGGAATTAATTATTACATCACCAGTGAAAGAGCCTTGGATGAAAATTATAAGAAATATCCTAAGTGGTCATATGCAGTCAACGACAATAATGAAAAATATGCCAACGTAGAAATCGTACGGGCAGACATAAATAAAAGAGAAGGACACTATAAACTTCTTAAAGAGGCTGCGGATAGATACAAGCTTCCTGTAGCATTTACAGAGGTCCACCTTGGTGCTACCAGGGACGAACAACTAAGATGGTTTATGGAAGCTTATGAGGCCGTTACTAAGCTCAAAGACGAGGGGGTAGACGTAAAAGGAATCACCGTATGGTCAGTTTTGGGTGCTTACGATTGGAATACCCTACTCACTCAAAACAACAATTTCTATGAACCTGGCGTGTTTGACGTAAGGTCTGGTACACCTAGGCCGACAGCAATTGCGTGGCTTGTAAAAACCTTGTCTGAAGGACAGCAGCCAGACCACCCTGTCTTACATGCTGAAGGTTGGTGGAAAAATCCTGGAACGATAAAGATTATGTTTGGAAACAAAGCGAAGGCCAGGCAATTACCGACCATCGAAAGTTTGTCTACACATCTTCCTTCTCCGACAATCAGTCCGGTGTTGATCACAGGAGCTACTGGAACTTTAGGTAGTGCTTTTGCAAGAATGTGCAAAATCAGAAGTATTTCCTATGTGCTCCTTTCAAGAAGCGACATGGATATTGCCAGCCAAGCGTCCGTTGAGGCAGCTATGGAGAAGTACAAGCCATGGGCGGTAATCAATGCAGCAGGGTATGTTAAAATCGATGCTGCAGAATCTAACAGTGAACTCTGCCTGAGAGAAAATGCCATAGGTCCGGCTGTTATGGCAGCTGCATGTGAGAAGTATGGGGCGATGTTTTTAACGTTCTCTTCAGACATGGTTTTCAACGGGGCAAGCAGAACTCCATACGTCGAAAGCGACCCGACTGCCCCTCTAAATATCTATGGTATGTCAAAGTTCTATGCCGAGACAAAGGTTTTAGCAGAAAATCCGTCAGCCCTTGTAATTAGAACAAGTTCCTTCTTTGGACCTTGGGATAAACACAACTTCGTGGCTTCGATGATCGAAAGCATAGAACAGGGAAGAACTTTCCTTGCAGCAAGTGACTTGGTGGTGTCGCCAACTTATGTCCCAGATCTAGTAAACAACTGCTTGGATCTCATCATTGACAAAGCAAAGGGTATTTGGCATCTTACCAATCCTTCCGCAGTAAGTTGGGCAGATTTTGCTTTTGCCTCCGCAGAAGCGCTAAAGCTTGATACGGATCTTATCAAAATTACCAATGCGAAGCAACTAGGTTATATAGCCACTCGGCCTTCCTTCAGTGTTCTATCAAGTGAAAGAGGCTGTTTATTGCCTAAGCTCGAAGATGCGATAGACCGATTCGTTTCTGAGAGGATTGATGAGCATGGGGTGAAAAGAAAGATCCAGACTCAAACATCACAAGAGTTAATAACAAGTGAGGGACAGGAGGTAGCAATAAGTAATGCAAGTTAAACTTCGTGGGATAGCTAGATGATCTAGCTATCCTTTTTTTTAAATTGTTACTAAAAAAGGACTGAATTAGATAAACGTCGGATCGAAGGCTCAATTGGCCGCTACTTTGTGTAAATATTATTTATACAAAAGGATACATTTCCCTGAATAATTTGTTAGGTTAACATTCCCCCAGCTAATACTAAATGTATTTATTTAGAATAACCTTAATTTTATTCATAATATCCAACGTCAACGCGTTTGCGCAGCTCCCCAAGACATATAAGATTAAGGAAGTGCCAGTGTATGAGTTAAACACTTCAAATACCTCGCAAGTAACCTTATACATGGACTATGCTTCTCATTCCATAAGGAATACGGAGGACTGGAAGGCTGTCGATACAACTAATACTTTTATTTCAAAGATTGACCTGGTCTTTACAAAATATCCCATTTCAAAAACCGATTGGATTACCCATTACGATAGCCTGCAGCGAGATCGGATAGATGCATTGGCACGTATGGATGGACGCGTGAGAGGTAAGGATATTATTTGGACATTCATTCTACAAACTGACTGCAAGACTGAAATAGAAGCAAAAAAACTTTTTCATGGCGCGGTCTTAACCTATCAAAAGAGGCCACCTATCAAAGTCCAAGAAGTTGTTAAAATTGCTCCTCCAAAAAAGCTTCCAAAGCGTATGGATGAAGAGCTTGAAGTGTATACAATAGAGCAATTGATAAGTGGGAGGGTACCATTCACCGACTCTGTCGTGTTAAAAGTATTTGAAAGAAACCCCCAATGGGAAGATATGCTTGTGATCAATGACTGGACAGGAAGCATGTATGAGTATGGATCACAAGTGGTGAAATGGCACAAGGACAATATTGATAAGAAAAGAATAAAAAACCTGGTATTTTTTAATGACGGAGACGGCAAGAAACAGAAGCCGATTGGAAAAACAGGTGGAATCTATTTTATAAAGCCTGACAATATTAAAGAAGTAATAGACGTCATGAACAAGGTGCAGAAAAATGGAGACGGACGTGAGATTGAAGAGAACGATGTCGAGGCGATAATAAAAGGAATAAAGAAGACGAAGCATTTTAAAGACTTGATTCTCATCGCGGACAGCCGCAGTCCAGTGCGTGATTTAGAGATACTAAATAAAGTAACGGTGCCGGTACACGTTGTTCTTTGCGGATATAGACCGGGCCAGGCTATTGTACAGGATTTTTTCCAAATCGCCTATAAAACCGGTGGCACTATTCATACAATAGATGAAGATGTGACTGATTTGAAGGAAGTAAAAGAAAGAGAAAAGATAAAAATTTCTAATGTTGAGTACACCCTCAAGAATGGCAGATTTCTTAAAACCAGAAAGGCTGTGAGTGTTTTGGAAGGTTCTAATAATTAACAGTTAGAATAATTTTTCAAAATAGTTTTTGAATTAGTATAAAGATTAACCCTGCCACGCCTGCAGATGATAAGGTTGTTAGGAAGTTGACCATGTCGTTGTTTATCCCCCTTATTCCCTTTGCAAGTTGCGCCCCCATTGGATTTTCAGTATACTCATCTTTCTGGTTTTTGTATAATGCCTGTAGCGTGGCACCAAGGTAAGAGTCCAATATACACCCTATGAATCCGGCAAAGGCCGTAGATATAAAAAGTAAAATGTAATTGCCACTATAGGCTGAAAATACGTGGAGAGTCGCTAGTGCCAATGCTGAAATGAAAAGGCTCCCGAGGATTCCCCCTATAAGGCCAAGTAAAGTCACGCCCCCTGAAATACCTTTTTCCACATGCTTGAAAGTGACGATGGACACTGGTTTTCTGTTGCTCAATCCACCAATTTCTGATGCCCAAGAGTCTGCATTTGCGGCCGCGACGCTTCCAATGAAACAAGCCAATATAACGTCAGAGTGATAGACAGCAAAAATCAGCATGATGATGGTTGCTACGCCCAGATTAGCCAGGGCTTGCACGTAATCCCTCGGGCCAGTCTTAGCAACAACTTTCTCCACCTCACTTTTTAGTTCCTTTTTATACTTTGTCAACAAGGACGAAGACAGAAACATAAAAAATAATATAAAGAGCAGCGGCAAATGATCAAGCCATATAAACAAGGCGCTTGATATTACTAATGCAGCCAAGCCGCTTTTTGAAACCGACTTTTTATAATATGAAAGGGCACCAACGGAAAGACTAAACAACTGCGCAGCAATATTTATCCAGAGAGGTAATGATGTCATTTTAGTATTCCATGAAGTCTAAAAATAAACAAAAAAGTGGTTCGCTAAAAATTGGAGAAGGCTTGTGGCCTTCTCCATTGGTATTTTAATATAATTGATATTGAGTGGAGGTAGTGGTTCCAATCACCGTATTGATTTTATAGGCATTGGCGTCACAATCATTTGAACGAACCGGAGAACTACTGATATTGGTGGCATCTACCTTGTATCCAGCTTCAACCTCAAAGTACGTAGGGGAAACACCAGGGACAGCTACATTCATTTTACCCTTGCCAACTTTCAAGACATATGGACCGGCAAAGGAATTGCCACAATTTGACCAGACCAAAGGATTTACAATCTCAGTTTGAAAATCATAGTTACCTTCGTATGTCTTTCCAATTTCAGAAATCTTAATAGAATTAATCGTGGTGTCGCTATCCAACTGGAAGGTTAGCCCTGCCCACCCGTTAGCAGAAGACCAGGTCTTCAATCTGAAATAGTCTCTTCTTCTAACCTCGTTGTTAGCATATAAAACATTAAATGTTCCCCTAACCTTATGAGTGATTATAGCGTCATTTGTTACCGCTTGCCAAACAAACCCTCCAGATTGGTTAGTAATTCTTAGCGTTCCATTGATCGTTACTACATCGTCATTGGCTAAGATCTTTACGGAATAATCCGTGTATGTAATTGTAAAAACCGCGCCCGGCTGGCTAAAGCTTGTACCGTTAGACAGCTGGAAAGAAATTTGGCCGGATTTGTATTTGTATCCGCAAGGAGTTTGGCTGCCATATTTGACCTTATAGACTTTTCGTGAACCATTTACGGTGCTTGAGTCTATCGAAACTACACCACATGGTAAGTTGTAAGCATCTTCCCGGGCCTTGTTTCCGCCTCCAATGCCGTTGTTTATAATGTCATTGACATCATCAATACCGCCATCTACAGCAGCAGATCCTACCTGGTCGTTTTGTTTGACCATAGCCTTTTGCTCAGGTTTGGGTTCTGTCGTTTTTTTACTGCATGCAGTTGCTAAGATTTGGATTATACTGATCGTATAAATTACCCTTTTTAGTGGATTGTACATGTTGAGAAGTTTTGGTTTAGTTTTATCCTTATACGATCATCTCAATTTTTAAGCCACCATTGTTTAACAGGATACAAACTATCAATAATTACCTGTTCCCCAATCATGGGTGTAGTCAATTTAAGACCTATTTTATCAGCTTTAATGGTTAATCGTGTGATCGGTTCGTCCCAAGTATGCAGCGCAAGGGTAAATTTGCCCCAATGCACCGGCAGCAATGTTTTTACTTTCAAGTCCAAAG